>NZ_BCBQ01000108.1:0-18161 GCF_001320885.1 Pseudomonas sp. NBRC 111140 | reverse complement strand
CTCCTACAGGGAGTGCGGCGCCTTTGAGGTGAACCATGACAACAACTACCGCCCAACTGCGGGCCTCGCCCCTGGACGCGCTTCAGCGCTGGCTGCCCAAGCTGGTGCTGGCGCCCAGCATGTTCATCGTCCTGGTGGGCTTCTACGGCTACATCCTCTGGACGTTCGTGCTGTCCTTCACCACCTCGACCTTCCTGCCCACCTACAAATGGGCAGGCCTTGCCCAATACGCCCGGCTGTTCGACAACGACCGCTGGTGGGTGGCAAGCAAGAACCTGCTGGTGTTTGGCGGCCTGTTCATTGCCATCAGCTTGGTTATCGGCGTGCTGCTGGCGGTGCTGCTGGACCAGCGCATACGCCGCGAGGGTTTTATCCGCACCCTTTACCTGTACCCCATGGCACTGTCCATGATCGTGACTGGCACCGCCTGGAAGTGGTTGCTCAACCCCGGCATGGGCCTGGACAAGCTACTGCGCGACTGGGGCTGGGAGGGCTTTCGCCTGGACTGGCTGATCGACCCTGACCGGGTGGTGTACTGCCTGGTGATCGCGGCCGTGTGGCAGGCCTCGGGCTTCATCATGGCGATGTTCCTTGCCGGCCTGCGCGGGGTCGACCCGTCGATCATCCGCGCAGCGCAAATGGATGGCGCCAGCCTGCCGCGCATCTACTGGACCGTGGTGCTGCCTAGCCTGCGCCCGGTGTTTTTCAGTGCACTGATGATCCTTTCGCACATTGCCATCAAGAGTTTCGACTTGGTGGCGGCAATGACGGCCGGTGGCCCGGGTTACTCGTCCGACCTGCCGGCGATGTTCATGTACTCGTTCACCTTCAGCCGCGGCCAGATGGGCATGGGGTCGGCCAGCGCCATCCTGATGCTCGGGGCGATCCTGGCGATCCTCGTGCCTTACCTGTATTCGGAGCTGCGGAGCAAACGCCATGCATAGCCCTGTCGACAAACCAGCGCTCAGCCTGAGCCGCATTGCCATACACGCGGTGTTGCTGATCGCTGTGGTGCTGTACCTGGTGCCGCTGGTGGTGATGCTGCTGACCAGCTTCAAGACCCCCGAAGACATCAGTACCGGCAACCTGCTGAGTTGGCCCGCGGTGATTACCGGCATTGGCTGGGTCAAGGCCTGGGGCACGGTCAGCGGTTACTTCTGGAATTCGATCATGATCACCGTGCCAGCGGTGCTGATCTCCACCATCATCGGTGCGCTGAACGGCTATGTGCTGTCGATGTGGCGTTTTCGTGGCTCGCAGCTGTTTTTCGGCCTGCTGCTGTTCGGCTGCTTCCTGCCGTTCCAGACCGTGCTGCTGCCAGCCTCGTTCACCCTCGGCAAGCTCGGCCTGGCCAGCACCACCAGCGGCCTGGTGTTGGTGCACGTGGTCTACGGCCTGGCCTTCACCACGCTGTTCTTTCGCAACTTCTACGTGAGCATTCCCGATGCGCTGGTCAAGGCCGCGCGCTTGGACGGTGCTGGGTTCTTCACCATCTTCCGCCGCATCATCCTGCCCATGTCGACGCCGATCATCATGGTTTGCTTGATCTGGCAGTTCACCCAGATCTGGAACGACTTCCTGTTCGGCGTGGTGTTCTCCAGTGGCGACTCGCAACCGATCACCGTGGCCCTGAACAACCTGGTCAACACCAGCACCGGGGCCAAGGAATACAACGTAGACATGGCGGCAGCGATGATCGCCGGCCTGCCAACCCTGCTGGTCTACGTGGTGGCAGGCAAATATTTCGTGCGCGGGCTGACAGCCGGCGCGGTCAAGGGGTAAGCCATGGCAACGCTCGAACTTCGCAATGTGAACAAGACTTACGGCAGCGGCCTGCCGGACACCCTCAAGGACATCCAGCTGTCGATCAGGGACGGCGAATTCCTGATCCTGGTCGGCCCTTCGGGCTGCGGCAAGTCCACCTTGATGAACTGCATCGCCGGCCTTGAGCAGATCACCGGTGGCGTGATCCTCATCGACGAGCAGGACGTCAGTGGCATGAGCCCCAAGGACCGCGACATCGCCATGGTGTTCCAGTCCTATGCGCTGTACCCGACCATGAGCGTGCGCGAGAACATCGAGTTTGGTCTGAAAATCCGCAAGCTGCCCCAGGCCGCCATCGACGAGGAAGTGGCGCGGGTGGCCAAGCTGCTGCAGATCGAGCACCTGCTGGCGCGCAAGCCGGCGCAGTTGTCCGGTGGCCAGCAGCAGCGTGTGGCCATGGGGCGGGCGCTGGCGCGGCGGCCGAAGATCTACCTGTTCGATGAACCTTTGTCCAACCTCGACGCCAAGCTGCGGGTCGAGATGCGCACCGAAATGAAGCTGATGCACCAGCGCCTGAAGACCACGACCGTCTACGTCACCCATGACCAGATCGAGGCCATGACCCTGGGCGACAAGGTGGCGGTGATGAAGGACGGCATCATCCAGCAGTTCGGTACCCCGCAGCAGATCTACAACGACCCGGCCAACCAGTTCGTCGCCAGCTTCATTGGTTCGCCGCCAATGAACTTCATACCGGTGCGCCTGGCCAAGCAGGATGGCCGCGTGCTGGCGCTGCTCGACAGTGGCCAGGCACGTTGCGAGCTGCCGTTGGGGTTGGCTGCCGACGAGCTGGACGGTCGCGAGATCATTCTGGGTATCCGCCCTGAGCAGATCGCCCTGGGCACCGCAGAGGGCAATGGCCTGCCGGGCATTCGCGCCGAGGTGCAGGTTACCGAGCCCACCGGGCCGGACCTGTTGGTGTTCGTCACCCTCAACCAGACCAAGGTGTGCTGCCGCCTGGCGCCGGATGTGGCGTGCCGGGTGGGTGACACCCTGAACCTGCAATTCGACCCGGCTCGGGTGCTGCTGTTCGACGCCGAAAGCGGCGAACGCGTGCACCTGGCCAGCACTGGGGCAACCGCAAAGGACAACGTGGCTCACTTCAAAGGCCGTTGAATCGTCTACACCATCAATAAGAAAAAAGAGGACGCAAAGGGATGGAACAGCGCAAACGCATCAGCACATTGGGCTCGCTGGCCTTGCTCGCCGTTGTCGGCAGCGGCGGCGTGCAGGCTGCCGAGGCTTTTTCCAGTGAGTCGAAATGGATGACTGGCGACTGGGGCGGCACCCGTACCGAGCTGCTGGAAAAGGGCTACGACTTCACCCTCGACTATGTCGGCGAGGTAGCCGGCAACCTGCACGGCGGCTACAACGACGACAAGACCGCCCGCTACAGCGACCAGTTCGCCCTCGGCGCGCACCTGGACTTGCAGAAAATACTTGGCTGGCACGATGCCGAGTTCAAGCTGGCGATCACCGAGCGCAGCGGCCGCAACCTGTCCAATGACCGCATCAGCGACCCACGCGCTGGGCAGTTCAGCTCGGTGCAGGAGGTGTGGGGTCGTGGTCAGACCTGGCGCTTGACGCAGATGTGGGTCAAGCAGAAGTACTTCGACGGCGCACTGGACGTCAAATTCGGCCGCTTCGGCGAGGGCGAGGACTTCAACAGCTTCCCTTGCGATTTCCAGAACCTGGCCTTCTGTGGCTCGCAGGTGGGCAACTGGGTCGGCGGCATCTGGTACAACTGGCCGGTCAGCCAGTGGGCGCTGCGGGTGAAATACAACATCACCCCGGAATTCTTCGTGCAGGTCGGCGCTTTCGAGCAGAACCCTTCCAACCTGGAAGCCGGCAACGGCTTCAAGCTCAGCGGCAGTGGTACCAAGGGGGCGATCTTGCCGGTGGAAGCGGTGTGGTCACCCAAGGTCAACGGCCTGCCTGGTGAGTACCGCCTGGGCTACTACTACAGCACGGCCAAGGCCGACGATGTGTTTGACGACGTCAACGGCAACCCGCAGGCGCTCAGCGGCGAGGCCTTCAAGTCGCATTCCAGCAAGCACGGCTGGTGGGTGGTGGCGCAGCAGCAAGTCACCGCTCACGGTGGCGACGTCAACCGTGGCCTGAGCCTGTTCGCCAACTTCACCGTGCACGACAAGGCCACCAACGTGGTCGACAACTACCAGCAGGTGGGGCTGGTCTACAAAGGCGCCTTCGACGCCCGGCCCAAGGATGACATCGGCTTTGGCGTGGCGCGTATTCATGTAAATGACGACGTGAAAAAGCGCGCTGAACTGCTGAACGCCCAGAGTGGCATCAACGATTACGACAACCCAGGCTTCGTGCCGCTGCAGCGCACCGAGTACAACGCCGAGCTCTATTACGGCTTCCACGTCACCAACTGGCTCACCGTGCGGCCCAACCTGCAGTACATCAAAAGCCCCGGCGGGGTAGACCAGGTGGACAACGCGCTGGTCGCAGGTTTGAAGATTCAGTCGTCATTCTGAGGGCATTTGTTGTAAATTTACGCCAATCCATTTTCGGTTCCCGGCACCCACTGGCCTGCAGTGGTTGTCGGGAATAGGCCGAGACAGCGCTATCTCAAACAACAAGAGCTCTGAACCATGCCCGAACATCCGCTCCATCGCTTCTTTTCCTCGCAGCGGCCAAGGCCGACATTCGAGTGGGAGCGTTACCAGCAGCGCGATGTGCTGATCATCGATCATCCCCGTTGCCAGGCAGTATTCAGCCGCCAGGGTGCGCAGTTGCTGCACTTTCAACCGGCCGGTGAGCGGCCGTGGCTGTGGTGCGCCGAGCAGTGGCCGCAGGTAGGGGCGATTCGGGGTGGGGTGCCGGTGTGCTGGCCGTGGTATGGCCGCCACCCCAGCGAAGACCTGTGGCCGGCCCACGGTTGGGCACGCCTGCTGGATTGGAAGCTGGTGGACAGCCGCGAGGACGAGGAAGGCGTGAGCCTGAAATGGCGGCTGGACCTGTGCGACTGGCAGGTCGACCTGCATGCTCGCCTGGGCAGCCGCATGGAACTGAGCCTGAGCACCGAGCATCAAGACAGCGAACCGTGCCAGTTGAGCCATGCGCTGCTGGCCTATTGGCGCATCAGTGACGTGTCCGAGATAGCGCTGTCTGGGCTAGAGGATATCGAAGGCTACGACCGCCTCAACCGCCAGGCCTGCCGTGAGGAGGGTGCGCTGAAGCTCAAGGGCGGCTGCCAGAAGGTCTACCCGAGCACGCCTCGGGTGCAGCTGCAGGACCCGGCGTGGCAGCGCGAGCTGTGCATCGACACGGGTGACAGCGACGACACCGTGGTCTGGCACCCCGGCAACCGCCCGCTGATGGGCGTGAGTGGGCGCGAGAGCCAGCGTTTCGTTTGTGTCGAGGCCGCCAGCGGCAGCGGCGAGGGCCTGAGCCTGGCGCCGGGCCAGCGTGCGCACTTGCGCTTGCAGGCGCACCGGCTCAGTTGAGTTCGTCGTCCTCGATCGGGTAGCGGCTGGCGTTGAGGCTTTCCTTGATCTTGCGCAGGTGCGGCTGGAAGTCCACGCCGCGGCGCAGGGTCATGCCGGTGGCCAGCACATCGAGCACGGTCAGCTGGATGATCCGCGAGGTCATCGGCATGTAGATGTCGGTGTCTTCCGGCAGTGGGATGTGCAGGCTCAGGCTGCAGGCATTGGCCAGTGGCGAGCCTGCGGCGGTCAGGCCCAGCACCGAGGCGCCGTTTTCGCGTGCCAGGCGCGCCACTTCGACCAGTTCGCGGGTGCGCCCGGTGTAGGAAATGATCACGAACAGGTCGCCGGTGTGCGCCACCGAGGCCAGCATGCGCTGCATCAGCACGTCGGCATGGGCTGACACCGCCAGGTTGAAGCGAAAGAACTTGTGCTGCGCATCCAGGGCCACCGGGGCCGAGGCGCCTAGGCCGAAGAAGTGGATCTGTCGGGCCTGGATCATCATGTCCACCGCACGGCTGACCTGCTGCGGGTCCAGTTGCTGGCAAGCGCCGTCGAGCGAGGCGATGGCACTGGCGAAGATCTTCTGGGTGTAGGCTGCCGGGTCATCGTCGGCTTCTACCGCGCGGCTGACATAGGCGGCGCCGCTGGCCAGGCTCTGCGCCAGTTGCAGCTTGAGTTCCGGGTAGCCGCTGACGCCAAACGAGCGGCAGAAGCGGTTGACGGTCGGTTCGCTGACCTTGGCCGCCTGGGCCAGAGCAGCGATGCTGAAACGAGTGGCTTGTTGCGGGTTGAGCAAGATGACTTCGGCGACTTTGCGTTCGGCCTTGTTCAGCTCGTCGAGGCGTCCCTGGATCTGTTCCAGGAGGTTTCGCACGCGGTCCATGGGTGTGTCCTTGGGTCGGGAAGACAGCCGGCTGCGCAAGCAGCAGGCTTTTTGCACGGTCGTCTATCGTACTGTCGGTGCGGTTGGCGTACCACTTGTCTGTAATACTTGTGTGTAATGTTGTGGTTTTTACTACATTATCCCTTGAAAACCGTATGTGAAAGCGGTATTCCTAGACCAACTTTAGGAAAGAACCAACATCATGGCTGCGATCAGTGTCGAACCTTGCACCTTTGCCCTGTTTGGCGCCCTCGGCGACCTGGCATTGCGCAAGCTGTTTCCTGCGCTCTACCAGCTCGACCGGGCCAACTTGCTGCATCCGGACACCCGCCTGCTGGCCTTGGCCCGCGAGGCCGGCAGTGCGCAGGTGCATCTGGACACCATCGAGGCGCACTTGCGCCGGCATGTGCCCGAAGCCGATATCGAGCCTGCTTCGCTGGGGCGCTTCCTTGCCCGGCTGAGCTATCAGCACCTGGACTTCCTTCAGCCCGAGGGCTACCAGGCCCTGGCCGAGCAACTGCCCGGCGAGCAGCCGTTGATCGCTTACTTCGCCACCGCGGCAGTGGTGTACGGGGCCATTTGCGAAAACCTCGACAAGGTCGGGTTGGCCCCGCGCACGCGCGTGGTACTGGAAAAGCCCATCGGCCACGACCTTGAGTCGTCGCGCCGGGTCAACGATGCCGTGGCGCGCTTCTTCCCTGAAAACCGGGTCTACCGCATCGACCACTACCTGGGCAAAGAGACCGTGCAAAACCTCATTGCCCTGCGCTTCGCCAACAGCCTGTTCGAAACCCAGTGGAACCAGAATTCCATCTCCCACGTGGAGATAACCGTCGCGGAAAAGGTCGGTATCGAAGGCCGTTGGGGTTATTTCGACAAGGCCGGCCAGCTGCGCGACATGATTCAGAACCACCTGCTGCAGCTGCTGTGCCTGATCGCCATGGACCCGCCCAGCGAGCTGTCCGCCGATGCCATTCGCGACGAAAAGGTGAAAGTGCTCAAGGCCCTGGCACCGATCACCGGCGACGGCCTGAGCACCCGTGTGGTACGCGGCCAGTACATTGCCGGCTACAGCGAAGGCAAACCGGTGCCTGGTTACCTGGAAGAAGACAACGCCAACGCCCAGAGCGACACCGAAACGTTCGTTGCCCTGCGCGCCGACATCCGCAACTGGCGCTGGTCGGGTGTGCCGTTCTACCTGCGAACCGGCAAGCGCATGCCGCAGAAGCTGTCGCAGATCGTCATCCACTTCAAGGAAACGCCGCACTACATCTTCGCCCCGGAGCAGCGTTTGCAGATCGGTAACAAGCTGATCATCCGCCTGCAACCGGACGAAGGCATTTCTTTACGGGTGATGACCAAGGAGCAAGGCCTGGACAAGGGCATGCAACTGCGCAGTGGCCCTTTGCAATTGAATTTTTCCGACACCTGGCGCAGCGCAAGAATTCCGGATGCCTACGAGCGGCTTTTGCTCGAAGTGATGCGCGGCAACCAGAACCTGTTCGTGCGCAAGGACGAAATCGAGTATGCCTGGAAGTGGTGCGACCAGTTGATCGCCGGCTGGCGTAACGCGGGCGATGCGCCCAAGCCTTACGCTGCGGGCTCCTGGGGGCCGATGAGCTCGATTGCACTGATCACACGCGATGGGAGGGCGTGGTATGGGGATATCTGAACTGAAACTGCCAGCGGCCGTGAAGGCACATAGCCTGGCGGACGCCAAGGCACTGGCTGCAACCCTGGCGCACGACGTGGCCGAACGGCTGCGCGCGGCCATTGCCGCCAAGGGCCAAGCCTGCGTGGTGCTGTCCGGTGGCCGCAGCCCGGTGCCGTTCCTGGAGAACCTGGCCAGCGAAAACCTGGACTGGGCCAAGGTCACCGTCAGCCTGGCCGACGAGCGCTGGGTACCGGTGGAGCATGCTGACAGCAATGCTGGCCTGTTGGCCCGCCACCTGTTGAAGGGCGCGGCGGCCAAGGCCCGCTTCGTTGGCCTGTACCAGCAGGCGGAAAACCTCGATGCCGCTGCGCTCAAGGCCGACCAGGGCTTGGTCGCGCTACCGCCAATCGACGTGCTGGTGCTGGGCATGGGTGACGATGGCCATACCGCCTCGCTGTTTCCGGCCAGCCCCAACCTGGAGGCAGGCCTGGACTTGGCCAGCCCGCGCCGCTGCCTGCCCTTGCTGGCGCCGAGCGTGCCGCACCAGCGCCTGTCGATGACCCGCTCGCTGCTGGCCAGTGCTGGCTTTATCGCGCTGTCCGTGCAAGGCCAGGGCAAACTCGCTACCCTGCGCGCCGCGCTGGCTGGCAACGACCTTACTGAAATGCCGATTCGCGCTTTTCTTCACGACCCCCTGGACATCTACTGGTGCCCATGAGCCAAGGATCCACAGTCATGACCACCCTCGAACGCCCACAGCCCAAGCTCTCGATGGCTGATAAAGCCGCGCGGATCGACGCCATTTGCGAAAAGGCGCGCATCCTGCCGGTCATCACCATCGCCCGTGAGGAAGACATCCTGCCGCTGGCTGATGCCCTGGCCGCTGGCGGCATCCGTACCCTGGAAGTGACCCTGCGCTCGCAGCATGGCCTGAAGGCCATCCAGGTGCTGCGTGAACAGCGCCCGGAGTTGTGCGTAGGCGCCGGCACCGTGCTTGATCGCAGTATGTTCGCCGCCGTCGAGGCTGCCGGCGCGCAGTTCGTCGTTACACCGGGCATTACCCAGGACATTCTGCAAGCGGGCGTGGACAGTGAAATTCCGCTGCTGCCAGGCATCAGCACGCCATCCGAAATCATGATGGGTTACGCCCTGGGCTACCGTCGCTTCAAGTTGTTCCCGGCGGAAATCAGCGGCGGTGTGGCGGCAATCAAGGCCTTTGGCGGCCCGTTCGGTGATATTCGCTTCTGCCCCACGGGCGGCGTGAACCCGGCCAATGTGCGCAACTACATGGCACTGCCCAATGTGATGTGCGTGGGTGGCACCTGGATGCTCGACAGCAGCTGGATCAAGAACGGCGACTGGGCGCGGATTGAGGCGTGCAGTGCGGAGGCGATGGCGCTGCTGGACGCCAACTGAATTTGTTGTGTGCTTTACGGCTTATGGGGCGCTTGGTCGGCGCCCCTTTTTTTTGTCCGGTTTTTTTGCAGTGCCTGTGCTGGCCCTTTCGCGGGCACAGGCAATAAAAAAGCCCGCATCAAACGATGCGGGCTTTCTCATGCTTGCCGTAGGGCTCAGGCCGCCTTGGCCTCCTGCTGGCTCAGCGAGCGGTTCAGCGCGCTGAACAGTGCCTTGAAGCTGGCGGTGGTGATGTTTTCATCGATGCCTACGCCATGTACCGGGCGGCCACCGGCCACGCGCAGTTCAATGTAGGCCGCTGCCTTGGCATTGGTGCCCGCACCAATGGCGTGCTCGTTGTAGTCCATGATCTCCACGGCAATCGGCAAGCCAGCCACCAGTGCTTCCAGGGCGCCATTGCCCTTGCCGCGCCAGTGCAGGGTGGTTTCGCCTTCACCGGCCACTTCCACTTCCACGGCGCTGTGGCCGTTTTCTTCCTGCAGGCGATGGCTGACCAATGCGTATGGCGCGTTGGCCTGGAGGTATTCCTTGTGCAGCAGGCTGTAGATTTGCTGGGCGGTCATTTCCAGGCCAAGGCGGTCGGTTTCACCTTGCACCACTTGGCTGAACTCGATTTGCATGCGGCGCGGCAGGCTGATGCCATATTCCTGTTCGAGCAGGTAGGTGATGCCGCCTTTGCCCGACTGGCTGTTGACGCGAATCACCGCCTCGTAGCTGCGGCCGATGTCGGCCGGGTCGATCGGCAGGTACGGCACTTCCCACCGTTCGCCTTCCTGCTGCTTGGCGAAGCCCTTGCGGATGGCATCCTGGTGCGAGCCGGAGAACGCGGTGTGGACCAGGTCGCCAACATACGGGTGGCGAGGGTGCACTGGCAGCTGGTTGCACTCTTCGACCACCTTGCGCACGCCGTCGATGTCGGAGAAGTCCAGCTGCGGGTCGATGCCCTGGGTGTAGAGGTTCAGTGCCAAGGTCACCAGGTCGACGTTACCGGTACGCTCGCCGTTGCCGAACAGGCAGCCTTCGGCGCGGTCGGCACCGGCCATCAGGCCCAGCTCGGTGGCTGCGATGCCGGTGCCACGGTCGTTGTGGCAGTGCAGGCTGATGATCACGCTGTCGCGGCGGCTGACGTTGCGGCAGAACCACTCGATCTGGTCGGCGTAGATGTTTGGCGTGGACACTTCCACGGTGGCCGGCAGGTTGAGGATGATCTTGTGTTCAGGTGTTGGGTTCCACACCTCGATGACCGCGTCGCAGACTTCCTTGGCGAATTCCATTTCGGTGGCGCTGAAGGTTTCTGGCGAGTACTGGAAGGTCCAGTGGGTTTCTGGCTGCTGGGCAGCGTATTTGACGAACAGCTTGGCCGCGTTCACCGCGATGTCCTTCACGCCTTGTTTGTCCTGATTGAAGACGATGCGGCGGAACGACGGGCTGGTGGCGTTGTACAGGTGGACGATGGCTTTCTTGGCACCGCGCAGCGACTCGAAGGTGCGGGCGATCAGGTCTTCACGGGCTTGGGTGAGCACCTGGATGGTGGTGTCGTCCGGGATGTGGCCGTCCTGGATCAGGGTGCGCACGAAGTCGAAATCGGTCTGCGAGGCAGACGGGAACGAGGCTTCGATTTCCTTCACGCCCACCTGCACCAAGGTCTTCCAGAAGCGCAGTTTCTTCTCCGAATCCATCGGCTCGATCAGCGACTGGTTGCCATCACGCAGGTCGGAGCTGCACCAGATAGGTGCTTCGGTGATGGTCTTCGACGGCCAGGTGCGGTCAGGCAGGTCGATGGTCGGGAAAGCGCGGTACTTCTTCGAAGGGTCTTTGAGCATGGTCATGGAAGCAATCCTTTTGTGTGCGGCCGAGATCGGGCCTGCCGAGCAATAACGAGATGAGGAGGCGAGGCGACGCGATTCAGCCTGGTAGTCGGGCGCTGACCAGGCAGAGGCTGCGATGTTGTCGGAGCAGGATGAGGGTGCTGAAGGTTTTCATGCCTTCAAACTTAACCAGTGGGGTGGGGGATGGCAAGTGTTCGGGGAAAATTGAGAGAAATGCTTAAAAAAAGCTGCTTGGCGAGATTTTATAGCTGGATTTTGTTAAGTGCTTCTGGATGCTTGCGTAGTATTTTTCGAAGGCGCAACCCAGAGGTTTTGCTGCAGACCTGTGCCAGCCCTATCGCGGGTAAACCCGCGATAGGGCTGGCACAGGTCTCAGGGTTGGAACGCGCCAATGAAAATCGCCGGGTCCACCCGCGCATCATTCAGGCTGACGTTCCAGTGCATGTGCGGCCCGGTTGCCCGTCCGGTCGAACCTACGCGCCCGACCACCTCGCCCCGGCGCAGTTGCTGCCCCACCTGCACGTCGATCTTCGACATGTGGCAGAACATGCTGATAAAGCCCTGCCCATGGTCGACGAATACCGTGCGGCCATTGAAGAAGTAATCCCCCACCAGGATCACCTTGCCATTGGCCGGGGTCTTGATCGGCGTGCCCGCAGGCACCGCGAAGTCCAGCCCGGCATGCGGGTTGCGTTCTTCACCGTTGAAGAAACGGCGCACGCCGAACTTGCTCGACAGCGGGCCGTTGACCGGCTTGTCGAGGATCAGGTTACTCGGCAGGTTCGGGCTGAAGCTGCGGTAGGCCTTGATCTGCTCGGCCAGCTCGCGGTCGATGCGCTTGAGGTCGGCCGGGTTCGGGTTGACCTGGCGGGTGTTCTTCAGGGTAATGCGCTGCTCAGGGTACTTTTTACTGCCGACGCTGAAAGGCAGGGAGCGCCCGCCTTGGTTCAGCATTGCGGTGCCGGGCTTCTGGGTCAGCGGGATGCCGACGATGGCCAGCCAGTTGTCCTGTTCCTTCACCACCAGCACCGGCTTGCCGTCGAAACGGGCACTGGGCGCGCTGGCGGCGGGGCCCAGGTCGACCACTGCCACGCCGCCCGGGACCGGTTTGTTCAGGGTGCGGGTGATGTAGCTGGCCTGGGCGCCGCCAGCCAGCAGCAGCAGGGAAAGGGCAAGCAGGGGCGCGAACAGGCGGGGCATGTGTCAGTCCAGTAGTGAGAGGGTGACCGGGGTCTGGTGGTTGTCTTCGACCCGCACCAGCAGCTCGCCTTCGTTCAGGCGGGCGGTGAGGCGCTGGCCATTGCGGGTTTGTTCGGCGCTGCGAATGGCCTGGCCCTGGTCGTCCAGCAGGATGCTGTAGCCGCGGGCGAGGGTGGCCAGCGGGCTGACCACCTGCAGGGTTTGCAGTTGGGCCTGGAAGCGTTGGCGACGGTCTTTCAACACATCGCGCATGGCCCGTGGCAGGCGCTCGGCCAGGCTGTCCAGGCGTTGTTTCAACAGCTTCAGGTTACGCCCCGGGTGCTGCGCGGCCAGGCGGGTGTCCAGGCGCGCCAGGCGTTCGCGGCGCTGGTTGAGGTTGAGCATGAAGGCGCGACGCAGGCGCATGTCCAGGTCGTCCAGGCGCTGTGCCTGCTGACGCAAGCGCTCGCCTGGGTGGCGCAGGCGCCGGGTCAGTGACTCCAGGCGCAGGCGGTCGTGGGTCAGGCGGTTCTGCATGCGCAGCAGCAGGCGCCGCTGCAGGCCATCCAGGCGTTGCTGCAGGCCGCTGTTGTCGGGGGCCAGCAGCTCGGCGGCGGCAGACGGGGTGGGCGCGCGCATGTCGGCGACGAAGTCGCTGATCGATACGTCGGTTTCATGGCCCACGGCGCTGACTATCGGGGTGACGCAGGCGGCCACGGCACGCGCCACGGCTTCTTCGTTGAAGCACCACAGGTCCTCCAGCGAGCCGCCACCACGGGCCAGGATCAGTGCATCGAAGCCAAGGCTGTCGGCCAGGCGAATGGCGCGCACGATCTGCGCGATGGCTTCGCGGCCTTGTACTGCCGTAGGAATCAGGTTCAGTTCCACCTGCGGGGCGCGGCGGCCGAACACGCTGATGATGTCGCGGATCACAGCGCCCGTGGGCGAGGTGATGATGCCGATGCGTTGCGGGTGGGCTGGCAGCGGCTTCTTGCGTTCGGTGTTGAACAGCCCCTCGGCACCGAGCTTTTCCTTCAGCGCCTCGAAGGCCAGCCGCAAGGCACCATCGCCGGCCGGCTCGACGGTGTCGAGAATCAGCTGGTAGTCGCCACGCCCCTCGAACAGCGAAACCTTGCCGCGCACCCGCACCGCCAGGCCGTCGCGCAGGGCTTGGCGCACCCGTGTGGCGTTCTGTCGGAACAACGCACAACGCACCTGGGCGCCACTGTCCTTGAGGGTGAAGTACATGTGGCCGGACGCCGGGCGGGCGAGGTTGGAGATTTCGCCTTCCACCCAGACGCTGCGGAACACGTCTTCCAGCAGCACGCGGGCGCGGCCATTGAGTTGGCTGACGGTAAGGACCTCGCGGTCCAGGCCGAGTCGTTCGAAGGGGTCTTTGATCATGGCAGGCATCATAAAGGACATCAGCCCCGGTTGTCTGTCCCGGCCCTGTCACCGCATCTGTGGTCGGACCTGTCGCGGTCGCAGCTTCAAGCCTGCATCGTCGTTACGAACTGCCGCACCATCTGCCCCGCATCGCGTCGACAGGCCAGCGCCACTGTGCTCTGGCAGTCACCCTCCAGCGCCACGAAGCTGACCGACGCCGGCGCGATTTCGCGCATGCACGCTGGCAACAGCGCCACCCCAAACCCCGCTTGAATCAGCTGCAACTGCGTCGTCTTGCGTGACAACACCTGCGCCGCCTGCGGGAAGAAGCCAGCGTCCATGCACAACGAGGCCGACAGATAGCTCAAGCCGCCGCGATCTCGGTGCGGGATGGAAATGAAGCGTTCTTCCCGCAGTCGCTCCAACTGAACTTGCTGGGCGTTGGCCAAGGGATGCCCAGCGGCGACCGCCAGCAGCAAGGGCTCGCGGAACAGTTCATGCAGCACCACACCTTTATGCTGGCGCAGCACCGGCAAACGCAGCAGGCCGATATCCAACCGCCCGCCAGCAATATCTTCCAGCTGTGCCTCCGACGATTGCTGTGCAATCTCCAGTGAAACCCCGGGGTTGTCCTTCAGGTAGTTGCCCAGGCGACCCAGCAACGGGCCTGTCACCGGTACGGTGCTGGAATGGTTCAGGCGCAGGCTGCCTTTCAGCCCGTCGCCGATGTCGCGGGTAACCCGCTCGGCCTGTGCCAGGTCGGCCAGCAAGCGGCGGGCCCGCTCCAGAAATGCCTGCCCGGCCAGTGTCAGGCGTGGCAGGCGCGCGGTGCGCTCGAACAGCGGCGTGCCCAGTTGCTGTTCCAACGCCGTGATCTGCCGGCTCAGTGCCGACTGGGCGATGTACAACCGCTCGGCGGCACCGCTGAAGCTGCCGCATTCGGCGATTTCCACGAAGTAACGCAACTGGCGGATCGACGTCATGTCATGCCTTTTCGAGATGGTTGTGGCGATAAAGGCATATTAGTCGGCATGACTCATCGCTGGCTAACCTTTGCCTGTCTTCCCAGGAACTGCCGCCATGCTTGCTCAATTGTCGTTTTCCGGCCTTGATTGGCTACCCATTCTGCTGGGTGTCGGTGTTGCCTACATCGTCTTCGGCATCGCCGGCTTTGGCACCGCGCTGGTGGCCGGCCCGGTGTTGATCCACTTCATGCCTTTGTCTCGCATCATCCCGCTGCTGGTGTTGCTGGACTTCGTCGCCGCCTTCGGCAACCTGCTGCCGTCGCGCCGGGATGTAGTGCGCGGCGAGTTGCTGCGGCTGCTGCCGTTCATGGCCCTGGGTTGCACGTTGGGCGTGGTGTTCCTGCTGCAGTTGAAGTCCGACCTCTTGTTGCTGTTGATGGGGGTGTTCGTGACCGCCTATGCGCTGTACGGGCTGGCAGTCAAAGTGCGGCCGGCCAGTCTGTCGGGCTTGTGGGCGGTGCCGATGGGGACGGCAGGCGGGTTGTTCGGGGCCTTGTTCGGTAGCGGCGGGTTTCTTTACGCCCTTTACCTGAGCGCGCGGCTGGAAGTCAAAGAGCAGGTGCGTGCCACCCAAAGCGCGCTCATCAGTTGCAGCACGGTAGTGCGCTTGACGCTGTTCCTGATTGCCGGCGTTTATGCTGACCAAAGCCTGCTGCTGCTCGCCGCCTGCTTGCTGCCAGTGATGTTCGTCGGGCTCTGGGTGGGGCGCAGGTTGACCAATCGGCTGTCCCGTGAAGCTTTCGTGCGCCTGGTCACCTGGTTGGTGCTAGCCAGCGGCCTGGCGTTGATCGGTCGCTACCTGAGCGCCTGAGCGGTAGAATTGCGCCATTACCGCAGTCTTTCAGGCTTGACCCGTTCATGAACACCCAGAGCATCATCGTTCCCAAACTGTCTACTGTCCCGGTGCACGAAGCCCGTGCCCGCGCCATCCTGCGTTGGCTGGTGCGCGAAAAGGTGGTCGAGGAACAGCTGACCACCTGTGGCCGCACCGGCAACCGCATGGGCCATGCCCTGGCGGCCGGGGCGCGCAAGGTGGCCCTGCACCCGGAAAAACTGCCTTTCGGCGCGCAGGCCAACGGCCTGGAAGTGATGCTCAAGCGCTGCATCTATACCCCCACCGAGGGCTTCCTCGAAGAAGCCGGTTGCCCGGAGTGCCGGCGCGAGGTGGGCGAGCCGCTGTTCGAAAGCCTGGAAGAGTGGATGCCGGGAGTGAGCGATAACTTCACGTGCCCGCTGTGCGGCTTCGAAGATGACATCAATGGCTTCATTTACCTGCAGCCATGTGCCTTTTCCAACCTGGGGTTCATCTTCAACAACTGGGGCGAGGCCGGGTTCACCCAGGCCTTTCTCGACAGCTTCGCCGACTGGCTCGACCAGCCGGTGGCCGTGGTACAGGTAAAACTGCCACAAGGCTGACCGAAGGCCCTTATTTTGCATTGAGCGGCGCGCCGTGCATGAGTATAATGGCGCGCTTCCATTTTTCCCGCCCGGGAGCCCCCGCGATGCTGCGTATCAGCCAAGAAGCCCTGACCTTCGACGATATCCTCCTTGTACCTGGTTATTCCGAGGTACTGCCTAATGAAGTCAGTCTCAAGACCCGTTTGACCCGTGGCATCGAGCTGAACATTCCGCTGGTTTCCGCCGCCATGGATACCGTGACCGAAGCGCGTCTGGCCATTGCCATGGCCCAGGAAGGCGGCATCGGCATCATCCACAAGAACATGACCATCGAACAGCAGGCCGGCGAAGTACGCAAGGTCAAGAAGTTCGAGGCTGGCGTGGTCAAGGACCCGATCACCATCGAGGCCGACGCCACCGTGCGCGACCTGTTCGACCTGACCCGCCTGAACAACATCTCCGGCGTTCCGGTACTGGCGAATGGCGACCTGGTCGGCATCGTCACCTCCCGTGACGTACGCTTCGAAACCCGCCTGGACGCCAAGGTCCGCGACGTGATGACGCCCAAAGAGCGTCTGGTCACTGTCCGCGAAGGCGCCGACAAGAACGAAGTCCGTGAGCTGCTGCACAAGCACCGCCTGGAAAAAGTCCTGATCGTTGACGACAAGTTCAACCTCAAGGGCATGATGACCGTCAAGGACATCGAAAAGGCCAAGGCCTACCCGCTGGCCAGCAAGGACGACCAAGGTCGCCTGCGTGTCGGCGCCGCCGTCGGCACCGGCAAGGACACCGGCGAGCGTGTTGCTGCCCTGGTAGCCGCAGGCGTTGACGTGGTGGTGGTCGACACCGCCCACGGCCACTCCAAAGGCGTGATCGACCGCGTGCGCTGGGTGAAAGAAACCTACCCGCAAGTGCAGGTGATCGGCGGCAACATCGCCACTGGCGCTGCTGCCAAGGCCCTGGCCGAAGCGGGCGCTGATGCCGTCAAGGTCGGTATCGGCCCGGGCTCCATCTGCACCACCCGTATCGTTGCCGGTGTCGGCGTGCCGCAAATCAGCGCCATCGCCAACGTCGCAGCCGCACTGGAAGGCACTGGCGTGCCATTGATCGCCGACGGCGGCATCCGCTTCTCCGGTGACCTGTCCAAGGCCATCGTTGCCGGTGCTTCCTGCGTGATGATGGGTTCGATGTTCGCCGGTACCGAAGAGGCACCAGGCGAAGTCGAACTGTTCCAGGGCCGTTCCTACAAGGCCTACCGCGGCATGGGCTCGCTGGGTGCCATGGCACAGGCGCAAGGGTCGTCCGACCGTTACTTCCAGGACTCCTCGGCCGGCGCCGAGAAGCTTGTTCCTGAGGGGATCGAAGGCCGCGTTCCTTACAAAGGCGCCCTGGCCGCGATCATCCACCAGCTGATGGGCGGCCTGCGTTCGTCCATGGGCTACACCGGCAGCGCAACCATCGAAGAGATGCGCACCAAGCCGGAATTCGTGCGCATCACCGGTGCCGGCATGGCCGAGTCGCACGTGCATGACGTGCAGATCACCAAAGAAGCCCCTAACTACCGCGTAGGCTGAGGCTTCCAGCTACAACCTAAAGCGGGGCTGTCACGACAGCCCCGCGTCGTTTCCGATTTCCACTGACGAGATTGAGTCATGGCCCTCGACATTCACGCTCACCGCATCCTGATCCTCGATTTCGGTTCCCAGTACACCCAGCTGATCGCCCGCCGTGTGCGCGAAATCGGCGTGTACTGCGAACTGCACCCGTTCGACATGGACGATGAAGCGATCCGCGAATTCAACCCGCGCGGCATCATCCTCGCCGGCGGCCCCGAGTCGGTTCACGAAGCCAACAGCCCGCGCGCGCCGCAGGCCGTGTTCGACCTGAACGTACCCGTGCTGGGCATCTGCTACGGCATGCAGACCATGGCCGAGCAAATGGGCGGCAAGGTCGAAGGTTCCGACCTGCGTGAGTTCGGTTATGCCCGCGTGGACGTGGTCGGCAAGAGCCGCCTGCTCGACGGCATCGAAGACCACGTTGACGACGACGGCGTGCTGGGCCTGGACGTGTGGATGAGCCACGGCGACAAGGTCACCCAGATGCCGGGCAACT
>NZ_BCBQ01000107.1:0-18193 GCF_001320885.1 Pseudomonas sp. NBRC 111140 | reverse complement strand
CTCCGGAAGGCCATTCCATCTGCGCCGCCCCTTGACCGGCGGCGCTCGCGGCGCCACCCTGAGCCACTTTTCTTTCGAGCCATCGCGGCCAAGCGCCGCCAAGAGGAACCACCCCATGAGCGTTCGCCTCGGCATTGTCATGGACCCCATCGCGTCCATCTCCTACAAGAAGGACAGTTCGCTGGCCATGCTGCTGGCCGCCCAGGCACGCGGCTGGAGCCTGTTCTACATGGAACAGCAAGACCTGTACCAGGGCGAAAGCAAGGCCCGTGCACGCATGCGCCCGCTGAAGGTGTTCGCCGACCCGGCACGCTGGTTCGAGCTGGGCGAGGAGCAGGACAGCCCGCTGGCCGAGCTGGACGTGATCCTGATGCGCAAAGACCCGCCGTTCGACATGGAGTTCGTCTACAGCACCTACCTGCTGGAACAGGCCGAGAATGATGGCGTGCTGGTGGTCAACCGCCCGCAGAGCCTGCGCGACTGCAACGAGAAGATGTTCGCCACGCTGTTTCCGCAGTGCACCACGCCGACCCTGGTCAGCCGCCGCCCGGACATCATTCGCGAATTCGCCGCCAAGCATGCTGACGTGATCCTCAAACCACTGGATGGCATGGGCGGTACGTCGATCTTCCGACACCGCGCTGGCGACCCCAACCTGTCGGTGATCCTGGAAACCCTGACAGCGCTGGGTACCCAGCAGATCATGGCCCAGGCCTACCTGCCGGCGATCAAGGACGGCGACAAGCGCATCCTGATGATCGATGGCGAGCCGGTGGACTATTGCCTGGCGCGTATCCCTGCCAGTGGCGAGACCCGTGGCAACCTGGCCGCTGGCGGCCGGGGCGAGGCCCGCCCGCTGACCGAGCGCGACCGCTGGATCGCCGCCCAGGTCGGGCCGACCCTGCGCGAGAAGGGCCTGCTGTTCGTGGGCCTGGACGTGATCGGCGACTTCCTCACCGAAATCAACGTCACCAGCCCCACCTGCATTCGCGAGATCGATGCCGCCTACAACACCGATATCGGTGGCAAGTTGATGGATGCCATTGATCGCAAGCTCAAGGCGCGCTGACAGCCAACGCGAAGCTAGACCCTAGAGTGGGGTATGATGCCGGTCCTATTCGACTGAGCTACTGCCCCGCCCTGCGGTTGCTGGATACCTGATGACGCTGCCCGCTGACATCCCTGCCGACCTGCTGCCTCCCCGTGTTCGCCCGGTGGACCGGCTCGGCTTCACCCTGTTTCTGGCTGCCCTGGTGCACCTGGCGCTGATTCTTGGCGTCGGCTTCACCGTGGTCAAGCCTGCCGAAATTCGCCACACCATGGACATCACCCTGGCCACCTTCAAAAGCGAGAAAGCGCCCGAGAAGGCCGATTTCCAGGCCCAGGACAACCAGCAGGGCAGCGGCACCCTGGACAAGAAGGCGGTCCCCACGACCACCGAACTGGCCCCGTTCCAGGACAGCAAGATCAACAAGATCACCCCACCACCCGCCGCCAGGCCCGAAGTGGTACCCCCGCCTACCCCGCAGAAGTCGGCGGTAGTGACGACCGCGCCCAAGCCGCAAAAGGTCGAACCCAAGCCCAAGGAAAGCAAGGTGCAGCCCAAACCGGCCGCGCCTGCGCCAGACTTCGACAGCTCGCAGCTGTCCAGCCAGATCGCCAGCCTGGAGGCGGAGCTTTCCAACGAACAGCAGATGTACGCCAAACGCCCGCGCATTCACCGCCTGAACGCCGCCTCGACCATGCGCGACAAGGGCGCCTGGTACAAGGAAGAGTGGCGCAAGAAGGTCGAGCGGGTGGGCAACCTGAACTACCCCGACGAAGCGCGCCGGCAGCAGATTTACGGCAACTTGCGCATGATGGTGTCGATCAACCGTGATGGCTCGCTGTACGAGGTGCTGGTGCTGGAGTCGTCCGGGCAACCGGTGCTGGACCAGGCGGCACAGCGCATCGTAAGGCTGGCGGCGCCGTTTGCACCGTTTACTGGGGATTTGGCTGAGTTTGACCGGTTGGAGATTATTCGGACATGGCGGTTTGCCCGTGGGGACCGTTTGTCCAGTAATTGAGTATTGGCCTTGGGCGTAGGGCTTGCGAGATGCGGTGGCGCGGATATCGAGCGCCGCGCGGGCGGCGCTCGATCTCAAAGACACCAAAAACCTCAAGACAGACACCAACCAAACGACACAAATCCGCACCTTGTCAGCCTCGCCACCTGGCGCCACACTATCCCCCATGAAAACCCTAGCCCCCAGCTACCTCAAGCATCAGTTTCTGATCGCCATGCCGCACATGGCCGATCCGAACTTCGCCCAGACCCTCACCTACATCGTCGAGCACAATGAGCATGGCGCCATGGGCCTGGTGGTCAACCGGCCGCAGGAACTGAGCCTGGCCGACATCCTCGAGCAGCTGCGCCCGGACGAAATGCCGCCGGCCAGCACCTCGCAGGTGCCGATCTACCAGGGCGGCCCGGTGCAGACCGACCGCGGCTTCGTGCTGCACAGCAGCGAGTGCAGCTTCCAGGCCACAGTGGCCCTGGAAGGCCTATCGCTGACCACATCGCAGGATGTGTTGCTTGCGATTGCCGCAGGGGTAGGCCCGAAACAGAGCCTGATCACCCTGGGTTATGCCGGCTGGGAAGCGGGCCAACTGGAGGCCGAGCTGGCCGACAATGCCTGGCTGAACTGCCCGTTCGACCCGGAAATCATCTTCGGCATGGCCAACGACCTGCGCCTGGAAGCTGCAGCCGCCAGCCTGGGGATCAACCTGCACCTGCTGACCAGCCAGGCGGGCCACGCCTGATGGCCGAGCTACGCCTACTGCTGGGCTTCGACTACGGCAGCAAACAGATCGGTGTGGCCGTCGGCCAGGTGATAACCGGCCAGGCCCGCGAACTGTGCACCCTGAAGGCACAGAACGGCGTGCCGGACTGGGCCCAGGTGGAAAAGCTGATCGCCGAATGGAAGCCGGACGCCATTGTCGTCGGCCTGCCACTGAACATGGACGGTACGCCCAGCGAAATGAGCGCCCGCGCCGAAAAGTTCGCCCGCCGCCTGAACGGCCGCTTCAACCTGCCCGTGCACACCCACGACGAGCGCCTGACCACCTTCGAGGCCAAAGGCGAACGCATGGCCCGTGGCGGTCAGCGCGGCAGCTACCGCGACAACCCGGTCGATGCCATCGCCGCTGCCTTGTTGCTGCAAGGCTGGCTGGAGGCCAACACCTGATCATCTTTGCCGCCGGGCCCACCCGGCGCACCCTTCCGAGGAGCCCGCAATGAGCCTACCCAATCCCGCCGAGCTGATCCGGCAGATGGCTGTCGACCTTCGCGCCCACCTGGCCCGCCGTCACATCAGCGAGCCGCGCTATATCGGTATCCGCACCGGCGGTGTCTGGGTTGCCCAGGCCCTGCAGGAAGCCATGGGCGACACCAGCCCCATGGGCACCCTGGACGTTTCGTTCTACCGCGATGACTTCAGCCAGAACGGCCTGCACCCGCAAGTGCGTCCGTCCGAGCTGCCGTTCGAAGTCGAAGGCCAACACCTGGTGCTGGTGGATGACGTACTGATGAGCGGCCGCACCATTCGCGCTGCGCTCAACGAGCTGTTCGATTATGGCCGCCCGGCCAGCGTTACCCTGGTCTGCCTGCTGGACCTGGATGCCGGCGAACTGCCAATCCGTCCGAACGTGCTTGGCGCCACCCTGTCGCTGGCGGCCCATGAACGGGTAAAATTGACCGGACCCGCACCGCTCGCCCTCGAGCGCCAGGACCTCGCCTCCGCTTCCGCCCTTTAAGAGTCCCCCGCGATGACGCCAATCGACGCCAAGCGCCCGCTGCAGCTCAATGATCAGGGCCAGCTGCGCCACTTCCTCTCGCTCGACGGTTTGCCCCGCGAACTGCTCACCGAGATTCTCGACACCGCCGACTCCTTCCTGGAAGTCGGTGCCCGGGCCGTGAAAAAAGTCCCGCTGCTGCGCGGCAAGACCGTATGCAACGTGTTCTTCGAGAACTCGACCCGTACCCGTACCACCTTCGAATTGGCGGCCCAGCGCCTGTCGGCCGACGTGATCAGCCTGAACGTGTCGACCTCCTCGACCAGCAAGGGCGAAACGCTGTTCGACACCCTGCGCAACCTCGAGGCCATGGCGGCCGACATGTTCGTCGTGCGCCACTCCGACTCGGGCGCCGCGCACTTCATCGCCGAACATGTGTGCCCGGACGTTGCCGTGATCAACGGCGGTGACGGCCGCCACGCGCACCCGACCCAGGGCATGCTCGACATGCTCACCATCCGCCGCCACAAGGGCAGCTTCGAAAACCTGTCGGTGGCCATCGTCGGAGACATCCTGCATTCGCGCGTGGCCCGCTCCGACATGCTCGCGCTCAAAGCGCTGGGTTGCCCGGACATTCGCGTGATCGGCCCGAAAACCCTGATCCCGATCGGTATCGAGCAGTACGGCGTAAAGGTCTACACCGACCTCGCCGAAGGCCTGAAAGACGTCGACGTGGTGATCATGCTGCGTCTGCAGCGTGAGCGCATGGCCGGTGGCCTGCTACCCAGCGAAGGCGAGTTCTACCGCCTGTTCGGCCTGACCACCGCACGCCTGGCCGGGGCCAAGCCCGACGCCATCGTCATGCACCCAGGCCCGATCAACCGTGGTGTCGAAATCGAGTCTGCAGTGGCCGACGGCAAGCACTCGGTGATCCTCAACCAGGTCACCTACGGCATCGCCGTGCGCATGGCCGTGTTGTCCATGGCCATGAGCGGGCAGAACGCGCAACGTCAATTCGACCAGGAGAACGCCCAGTGACCATCAGTATTCTCGGCGCCCGGGTCATCGACCCCAACAGCGGCCTGGACCAAGTCACCGACCTGCACCTGGAGGGCGGCCGCATTGCCGCCATCGGCGCCGCCCCGGCCGGTTTCAGCGCCAGCCGCACGATCCAGGCCGATGGCCTGGTCGCCGCGCCCGGCCTGGTCGACCTTGGCGTTTCCCTGCGCGAGCCGGGTTACAGCCGCAAAGGCAACATCGCCAGTGAAACCCGCGCGGCCGTGGCCGGCGGCGTTACCAGCCTGTGCTGCCCGCCGCAGACCAAGCCGGTGCTGGACACCTCGGCGGTGGCCGAGCTGATCCTAGACCGTGCCCGCGAAGCGGCCAACAGCAAGGTCTACCCGATCGGCGCCCTAACCAAAGGCCTGGAGGGCGAGCAACTGGCCGAGCTGGTGGCCCTGCGTGACACCGGCTGCGTGGCATTCGGCAACGGCCTGAAGGAAATCCCCAACAACCGTACCCTGGCTCGTGCCCTGGAGTACGCGGCCACCTTCGATCTGACGGTGGTGTTCCACTCCCAGGACCGCGACCTGGCACAGGGCGGCCTGGCCCACGAAGGTGCCATGGCCAGCTTCCTTGGCCTGCCGGGCATCCCGGAAAGCGCCGAAACCGTGGCCCTGGCGCGCAACCTGTTGCTGGTGGAGCAGAGTGGTGTGCGTGCGCACTTCAGCCAGATCACCAGCGCCCGTGGCGCGCGGCTGATCGCCCAAGCCCAAGCCCTGGGCCTGCCGGTGACCGCCGATGTGGCGCTGTACCAGCTGATCCTCACCGACGAGTCGCTGCGCGAATTCTCCAGCCTGTACCACGTGCAGCCGCCGCTGCGCACCGCAGCCGACCGTGACGGCCTGCGCGAGGCAGTGAAGTCGGGGGTGATTCAGGCGATTTCCAGCCACCACCAGCCGCATGAGCGCGACGCCAAGCTGGCCCCGTTCGGCGCCACCGAGCCGGGTATCAGCAGCGTCGAGTTGCTGCTGCCGCTGGCCATGACCTTGGTGCAGGATGGCCTGCTCGACCTGCCAACCTTGCTCGCCCGCCTGAGCAGCGGCCCCGCTGCCGCCTTGCGCTTGCCAGCCGGCGAGCTGAAAGTGGGTGGGGCGGCCGACCTGGTGCTGTTCGACCCGCAAGCCTCCACCGTTGCCGGCGAGCAGTGGTTCTCGCGCGGCGAGAACTGCCCGTTCATCGGCCACTGCCTGCCGGGTGCGGTGCGCTATACCTTGGTCGATGGGCACGTCTGCCACGAGGCCTGACAAAGCGCGAACTTGCTTTGTGTAGGAGCGGCCTTGTGTCGCGAACGGGCCGCGCAGCGGCCCCAGGGTCTCTGCATCACGCATGAATCGCTGGGGCCGCTTTGCGGCCCTTTCGCGACACAAGGCCGCTCCTACATCGACCGTGCCCGGTTCGAAGACCGGACCAACCATTCATCCCCCACGGTTGAAATCCTTCCCCCCACCCCCATATGAGTCTGCATCAGGCACTTTCGCCCCGCTGCGTGGAGACTCTCCCCTTGACCACCATCGTTTCTGTCCGCCGTAACGGCAAAGTCGTCATGGGCGGCGACGGCCAGGTATCCCTCGGCAACACCGTGATGAAAGGCAACGCCAAAAAGGTGCGCCGCCTGTACCACGGCCAGGTCATTGCGGGCTTCGCCGGTGCTACCGCCGACGCCTTCACCCTGTTCGAACGCTTTGAAGGCCAGCTGGAAAAACACCAGGGCCACCTGGTCCGCGCCGCCGTCGAGCTGGCCAAGGAATGGCGTACAGACCGCTCCCTGAGCCGCCTGGAAGCCATGCTGGCCGTGGCTAACAAGGACGCCTCCCTGATCATCACCGGCAACGGTGACGTGGTCGAGCCCGAAGATGGCCTGATCGCCATGGGTTCCGGCGGCGCCTATGCCCAGGCCGCCGCCCGCGCCCTGCTGAACAAGACTGACCTCTCGGCACGCGAAATCGCCGAAACCGCCCTGAACATCGCCGGCGACATCTGCGTGTTCACCAACCATAACCTGACCATCGAGGAGCAGGACCTGGCCGACTGATTCAGCTGTTCTGGCGCCCCTTCCCGGTGAAGGGGTTTTTCCACGCTGACTCATCTGCCCAAGGACCCTATTGATCATGTCCATGACCCCCCGCGAGATCGTCCACGAACTCAACCGCCACATCATCGGCCAGGACGACGCCAAGCGCGCCGTGGCCATTGCCCTGCGCAACCGCTGGCGGCGCATGCAGCTCCCTGCCGAGCTGCGTGCCGAAGTCACTCCGAAGAACATCCTGATGATCGGCCCTACCGGCGTCGGCAAGACCGAAATCGCCCGCCGCCTGGCCAAGTTGGCCAACGCGCCGTTCCTCAAGGTCGAAGCCACCAAGTTCACCGAGGTGGGCTATGTGGGCCGCGACGTCGAGTCGATCATCCGTGACCTGGCCGATGCCGCGCTGAAAATGCTGCGCGAGCAAGAAATCATCCGCGTGCGCCACCGCGCCGAAGATGCCGCCGAAGACCGCATTCTCGATGCCCTGCTGCCACAAGCGCGCGTCACCAGCTTCAGCGAGGAAGCCGCACAGACCAGCAGCGACTCCAACACGCGCCAACTGTTCCGCAAGCGCCTGCGCGAAGGCCAGTTGGACGACAAGGAAATCGAGATCGAAGTGGCCGATGCCGTAGGCGTGGAAATTGCTGCACCGCCCGGCATGGAAGAAATGACCAACCAGTTGCAGAGCCTGTTCGCCAACATGGGCAAGGGCAAGCGCAAAGCGCGCAAGCTGAAGGTGAAAGAAGCGCTTAAGATGGTTCGCGATGAAGAAGCGAGCCGCCTGGTCAATGAGGAAGAACTCAAGGCCAAGGCCCTGGAAGCAGTCGAGCAGCACGGTATCGTGTTCATCGACGAAATCGACAAAGTGGCCAAGCGTGGCAACGTTGGCGGTGCCGACGTGTCCCGTGAAGGCGTACAGCGCGACCTGCTGCCGCTGATCGAAGGCTGCACCGTCAACACCAAGCTGGGCATGGTCAAGACCGACCACATCCTGTTCATTGCCTCGGGCGCGTTCCACCTGAGCAAACCGAGCGACCTGGTGCCTGAACTGCAAGGCCGCCTGCCAATTCGTGTGGAGCTGAAGGCGCTGACCCCAGAAGACTTCGAGCGCATCCTGCAAGAACCGCACGCGTCGCTGACCGAGCAGTACCAGGCATTGCTCAAGACCGAAGGCCTGAACATCGCGTTCCAGGCTGACGGCATCAAGCGCCTGGCCGAGATTGCCTACCAGGTCAACGAGAAGACCGAGAACATCGGTGCCCGTCGCCTGCACACCCTGCTCGAGCGTTTGCTCGAAGAGGTGTCGTTCAGCGCGGGCGACCTGGCCAGCACCCACGACGAAGCGCCGATCCAGATCGACGCGGCGTACGTGAACAGCCACCTGGGTGAGCTGGCGCAGAACGAAGACCTGTCGCGTTACATCCTGTAATACCGCAGGGGGCCGCTTTGCGGCCCCCTTGCACATTCCCCCAAATCTCCTGAAGCTGTGCTTCATCAGCTCCCGAGAGATTCTGCCCATGGCCCGCCTGCCCACTGCCATCAACCTGCACAAAGCCTCGAAAACCCTCAGCCTCACCTACGCCCCCGGCGAGGTCTACCAACTGCCCGCCGAATTCCTGCGCGTGCACTCCCCCTCCGCCGAAGTCCAGGGCCACGGCAACCCCATTCTGCAGTTCGGCAAGATCAACGTCGGCCTCGTCGGCCTCGAACCCGCCGGCCAATATGCACTGAAACTGACCTTCGACGACGGCCACGACAGCGGTCTGTTCACCTGGGAATACCTCGAGCAGCTGTGCCTGCGCCAGGAACAGCTGTGGGCGGAATACCTCGACGAGCTGCACAAGGCCGGCAAATCCCGCGACCCGGCCGAGTCGGTGGTCAAACTGATGCTCTAGCGCAAGGCCTGCGGGGTTTAGAGCGCATTTTCTAAATTCATCTGTTTGAATGGCTTGCAGACAGCCCAGTGAGGGGCTGTCTTGCGCATTACATGAAAGTCGGGTAACCAATGGGTGTGGCAAGTTCCCTGCATCACTTTGCAGGTCGTCAGAACCCCCGCAGCACCGCTGTTCCTTATCACTGGTCACCCGAGTAGCAGTACCGGGCTCAGCGCTGTGCACCCGCCACGGCAACCGGTACTCGTCTCAGGACAACGGAGCGTCGTAGATGAGTAACAAGAACAACGATGAGCTGCAGCGGCAGGCCTCGGAAAACACCCTGGGGCTGAACCCGGTCATCGGCATTCGCCGCAAGGACCTGTTGAGCTCGGCACGCACTGTGCTGCGCCAGGCCGTGCGCCAACCGCTGCACAGCGCCAAGCATGTGGCCCACTTTGGCCTGGAGCTGAAGAACGTGTTGCTGGGCAAGTCCAACCTGGCCCCGGAAGGCGACGACCGTCGCTTCAACGACCCGGCCTGGAGCAACAACCCACTGTACCGCCGCTACCTGCAAACCTACCTGGCCTGGCGCAATGAACTACAGGACTGGATCGGCAGCAGCGACCTGTCACCCCAGGACATCAGCCGCGGCCAGTTCGTCATCAACCTGATGACCGAGGCCATGGCGCCGACCAATACCCTGTCCAACCCGGCCGCGGTCAAACGTTTCTTCGAAACAGGCGGCAAGAGCCTGCTCGATGGCCTGTCAAACCTGGCCAAGGACATGGTCAACAATGGCGGTATGCCCAGCCAGGTGAACATGGATGCCTTCGAAGTGGGCAAGAACCTGGGTACCAGCGAAGGCGCGGTGGTGTACCGCAACGATGTGCTGGAACTGATCCAGTACAGCCCCATCACCGAGCAGGTACACGCTCGCCCGCTGCTGGTGGTACCGCCGCAGATCAACAAGTTCTACGTGTTCGACCTGAGCCCGGAAAAGAGCCTGGCACGCTTCTGCCTGCGCTCGCAGCAGCAGACCTTCATCATCAGCTGGCGCAACCCGACCAAGGCCCAGCGCGAGTGGGGCCTGTCCACCTACATCGATGCGCTCAAAGAAGCAGTCGACGCGGTGCTGGCGATTACCGGCAGCAAGGACCTGAACATGCTCGGTGCCTGCTCTGGCGGCATCACCTGCACCGCACTGGTGGGCCACTATGCCGCCATTGGCGAAAACAAGGTCAACGCCCTGACCCTGCTGGTCAGCGTGCTCGACACCACCATGGACAACCAGGTTGCATTGTTCGTCGACGAGCAGACCCTGGAGGCCGCCAAGCGCCACTCCTACCAGGCAGGCGTGCTGGAAGGCAGCGAAATGGCCAAGGTGTTCGCCTGGATGCGCCCCAATGACTTGATCTGGAACTACTGGGTCAACAACTACCTGCTCGGCAATGAACCGCCGGTGTTCGACATCCTGTTCTGGAACAACGACACCACGCGCCTGCCGGCCGCCTTCCACGGCGACCTGATCGAAATGTTCAAGAGCAACCCGCTGACGCGCCCCGAAGCCCTGGAAGTGTGCGGCACCGCAATCGACCTGAAGCAGGTCAAATGCGACATCTACAGCCTTGCCGGCACCAACGACCACATCACCCCCTGGCAGTCGTGCTACCGCTCGGCACACCTGTTTGGCGGCAAGATCGAGTTCGTGCTGTCCAACAGCGGGCATATCCAGAGCATCCTCAACCCGCCGGGCAACCCCAAGGCACGCTTCATGACCGGTGCCGACCGCCCAGGCGACCCAGTGGCCTGGCAGGAAAACGCCACCAAGCATGCCGACTCCTGGTGGTTGCACTGGCAAAGTTGGCTGGGCGAGCGTGCCGGCGCGCTGAAAAAGGCGCCCACCCGCCTGGGCAACCGTGCCTACGCTGCCGGCGAGGCCTCCCCAGGCACGTACGTTCACGAACGTTGAGTAGCAGCGCCGTGGCCACCTGCGGGGCGCCACGGTGTTTACTTCACCCAAGAGTCACGCGCATGCCGCAACCCTACATTTTCAGGACCGTCGAGCTGGACGACCAGTCCATCCGCACCGCCGTCCGCCCGGGCAAGCCGCACCTGACGCCGTTGCTGATCTTCAACGGCATCGGCGCCAACCTGGAGCTGGTGTTTCCGTTCATCGAAGCATTGGACCCGGACCTGGAAGTCATCGCTTTCGACGTGCCCGGTGTCGGTGGCTCGTCCACCCCACGCCACCCGTATCGCTTCCCTGGGCTGGCCAAGCTGACGGCACGGATGCTCGACTACCTCGACTACGGCCAGGTCAACGTCATCGGCGTGTCCTGGGGCGGCGCCCTGGCCCAGCAGTTCGCGCACGACTACCCCGAGCGCTGCAAGAAGCTGGTGCTGGCCGCCACCGCTGCTGGCGCGGTCATGGTGCCAGGCAAGCCCAAGGTGCTGTGGATGATGGCCAGCCCCCGCCGCTACGTGCAGCCGTCGCATGTCATACGCATTGCGCCGATGATCTATGGCGGCGGCTTCCGGCGCGACCCGGACCTGGCCATGCACCATGCCGCCAAGGTGCGCTCTGGCGGCAAGCTGGGTTACTACTGGCAGCTGTTCGCCGGGCTTGGCTGGACCAGCATCCACTGGCTGCACAAGATCCAGCAGCCCACCCTGGTATTGGCCGGCGACGACGACCCGCTGATCCCGCTGATCAACATGCGCCTGCTGGCCTGGCGGATTCCCAATGCCCAGCTACACATTATCGACGACGGCCATTTGTTCCTGATCACCCGGGCCGAGGCCGTCGCCCCCATCATCATGAAGTTTCTGCAGCAAGAACGTCAGCGCGCAGTCATGCACCCTCGCCCGGCTTCGGGCGTGTAGGCGCGGGCTTGCCCGCGAGGCGGCGCCATGGCCAGAACGAGGGAGTGTTGCCATGAAAGACAAACCGGGCAAAGGATCGACAACGCTCCCCGCCACCCGCATGAACGTGCAGAACGCCATCCTCGGCCTGCGCGGCCGCGACCTGCTGTCCACGTTGCGCAACGTCGGCCGCCACGGCCTGCGCCACCCGCTGCATACCGCGCACCATCTACTGGCGCTTGGCGGGCAACTGGGGCGGGTGATGCTGGGGGACACGCCCTACCAGCCAAACCCACGTGACGCGCGCTTCAGTGACCCGACCTGGAGCCAGAACCCGTTCTACCGCCGTGGCCTGCAGGCCTATCTGGCCTGGCAGAAACAGACGCGCCAGTGGATCGATGAAAGCCACTTGAACGACGATGATCGAGCACGCGCCCATTTCCTGTTCAACCTGATCAACGATGCGCTGGCCCCCAGCAACTCACTGCTCAACCCGCTGGCAATCAAGGAGCTGCTCAACACCGGCGGTCAGAGCCTGGTGCGTGGCGTAGCCCACCTGCTCGAAGACTTGCGCCACAACGATGGCCTGCCGCGCCAGGTGGACGAGCGTGCGTTCGAGGTGGGCGGCAATCTCGCCGCGACGCCTGGCGCCGTGGTTTTTCGCAATGAGCTTTTGGAGCTGATCCAGTACAAGCCGCTGAGCGAGACGCAGCACGCCCGCCCTCTGTTGGTGGTGCCGCCACAGATCAACAAGTTCTACATCTTCGACCTCAGCTCGACCAACAGCTTCGTCCAGTACATGCTCAAGAACGGCTTGCAGGTGTTCATGGTCAGCTGGCGCAACCCCGACCCACGCCACCGCGAATGGGGCCTTTCCAGTTACGTGCAGGCCCTGGAAGAAGCACTGAATGCCTGCCGCAGCATCAGCGGCAACCGTGACCCCAACCTGATGGGCGCCTGTGCCGGTGGCCTGACCATGGCTGCGCTGCAGGGCCACCTGCAAGCCAAGAATCAGTTGCGTCGCGTGCGCAGCGCCACCTACCTGGTCAGCTTGCTGGACAGCAAGTTCGAAAGCCCAGCCAGCCTGTTCGCCGATGAGCAGACCATCGAAGCCGCCAAACGCCGCTCCTATCAGCGCGGCGTGCTGGACGGTGGCGAGGTGGCACGGATCTTTGCCTGGATGCGGCCCAACGACTTGATCTGGAACTACTGGGTCAACAACTACCTGCTCGGCAAGACACCGCCGGCTTTCGATATCCTGTACTGGAACGCCGACAGCACGCGCCTGCCCGCCGCGCTGCATGGCGACCTGCTGGAGTTCTTCAAGCTCAACCCCTTGACCTACCCGGCCGGGCTGGAAGTGTGCGGCACGCCCATCGACCTGCAGCAGGTCAACCTGGACAGCTTTACCGTGGCCGGCAGCAACGACCACATCACCCCATGGGACGCGGTGTACCGCTCGGCCTTGCTGCTGGGTGGCGAGCGGCGCTTCGTGCTGGCCAACAGCGGGCATATCCAGAGCATCATCAACCCGCCCGGCAACCCCAAGGCTTACTACCTGGCCAACCCCAGGCTGAGCAGCGACCCCCGCGCCTGGTTCCACGACGCCAAACGCAGCGAAGGCAGCTGGTGGCCGTTGTGGCTGGAATGGATCACTGCACGCTCCGGCCCGCTCAAGGCGCCGCGCAGCGAGCTGGGCAATACCACTTACCCACCGCTAGGCCCCGCGCCAGGCACCTATGTGCTGACCCGATGAGCATGCTGACTGGATGAAAACCCGCGACCGTATCCTGGAATGCGCCCTGCAGCTGTTCAACCAGCAGGGCGAACCCAACGTCTCCACCCTGGAAATTGCCAACGAAATGGGCATCAGCCCAGGCAACCTGTATTACCACTTCCATGGCAAGGAACCCTTGGTATTGGGCCTTTTCGAGCGTTTCGAGGAAGCGCTGATGCCCTTGCTCGACCCTCCCCTGGATGTGCGCCTGGATGCCGAGGACTATTGGCTGTTCCTGCACTTGATCGTCGAGCGCATGTCACAGTACCGCTTCCTGTTCCAGGACCTGTCCAACCTGACCGGGCGCCTGCCCAAGCTGGCCCGTGGCATGCGCGGCCTGATCAATGCGCTCAAACGCACACTCGCGGCGCTGTTGGCCAGCCTCAAGGGCCAGGGGCTGGTAGAGAGTGAGACCCAGGCGCTGGGGCAACTGGTGGAGCAGATCACATTGACGCTGATGTTTTCGCTGGATTACCAGCGGGTGCTGGGGCGCGAGGGGGATGTGGGGATCGTGGTGTACCAGGTGATGATGCTGGTGGCGCCGCATCTGCAGGCGCAGGCACGGGCGGCGGCAGAGCAATTGGCGGTGCGCTATCTGGAAGGATAAACCTGCTGTTTCGGCGCAGAGGCCTTCGCGGGCATGCCCGCCCCCACAGGGCCTGCGCTGACCTGCTGATCGGCACTGTACCTGTGGGAGCGGGCAAGCCCGCGAAGAAGGCGACGCAGTATCAGATCAGGGTACCGGTGCCAGTCGGAGCCGACGGCGTGCTGCTTGCCGGGGCGGCGGCAGGTGCCGGTGCTGCGGTCGCGGCCGGTGCGGCGCTGGCCGCTGGAGCTGCAGGCTTCGCGGCTGCCGGTTTGGCCGGTGCCTTCTTCACTGCGGGTTTCTTCGCTGCCGCTGGTTTGGCTGCTGCCGGTTTCGCCGCAGGCTTGGCTGCCACGGGTTTGGCTGCTGGCTTGGCCGCAGGTTTGGCCGCCGCAGTTTTAGCTGCAGGTTTTGCCGCCGCAGGCTTGGCCGCTGCGGCCTTGGCCAATGGCTTGGTTGCTGCCTTGCTCGCAGCCGGTTTGGCCGCGGCAGTGCGCGACGATATCGGCGTAACCGAAGCACCGGTCAGTTTCTCGATCTGCTTGGTCAGGCTATCCACCTGCTGATGCAGTGCCTTGATCTCGTTGCGGCTCGGCACGCCCAGGCGTGAGATGGCGCTGTTCAGACGCTTGTCGAAAGCCTCTTCGAGCTCGCTCCACTTGCCCAGCGCACGGTCCTTCACACCAGACACGCGCGAAGTGGTCGATGATTTGGCGGATTCGGCTACTTCTTCAGCCGTCTTCTTCGCCTGCTTCTCGGCCTTCTCGCCATCTTTCACCAGCGTGTCGAACAGCTTCGGGCCGTCCTGGTCGATCTTCGAATAGATACCCAGCCCCGCCAGCCAGATCTTGCGGGAGTATTTCTCGATCCCGCCGACCCAGGAGCTGCCTTCTTTTTCGGTGTTCTTCTTGCCAGCCATCCTGCTCTCCTTATGGTTTGTGCGCGACGCGTTCAAGCAGTTCGTGCAGCTGTTCAAGCTTGATCGACAACGCCTCAACGTCATGTTTAGACGGAATGCCGAGGCGATTCAAGGCGCGCCCTACCCGTGCGTCGAAAGCTTTTTCGATCTTGTCGAGTTGAATCTCTACCTTGCCGCGTACGCGGCTGACTTCTTCAGCGGCTTCATCGATCTGGTTGTTGGCAGCATCGAGCTCTTTGTCGATACGTTTCTTGCCACGCTTCTCGACGCCTTCGCCGGCCTTGACCAGCTCCTGGAAATAATCGGAGCCTTCCTGGCCCACGCGCGCATAAGCGCCGATGCCAGCCAGCCAGATCTTGCGCGCGTAGCCGCGCACTTCGCCCAGCGTACCCAGGGCGTCGTCCTTTTTCTTCACAGTCACTTTGGCCATGCTCTGTACCTCATGCTCATGAGTGGAGGAGGAACCGCCCATGGAGGCTGGGCTTGAGCATAAGGTAGAGGCTGTAATTAGAATCTTCACCCTAAGATCGCCACGCTGACTTATCTACCGCCACTGCTTCAGGTTGGCGTTTCAGCATTCGGCTCCCTTTGACCGGAGCCACAAACCATGCCCCAATCACTGCCCCTGGCATACCTATCATTCAAGCAACAGGTAGCGCAGCAGTTCGCCAACCGCCCCAGCCTGCGCGAAGTCGTAGCCAGCGCGGGTTACGACGCACTCGTGGCACGCTACCCATGGACCCGCGAAAACCACCCAGAGCTGCGCTCCATAGCGGGCTTCAGCATCCTGCATAGCCTGGATGAAGAGCTACCTGCACAGCCAAGCAACTTGGTGGACACACTGCTCGAACATTTTCTCAGCGGCCAGCCCATGGCGCTCGAACCCACGGATCAGCTCAGCCTGAGCCCACCAACCGTCTTTCGCCCCCAGCATGTCGCGCCGGCCATCGATATTCGCATGGCCGACCTGAACACTGACTACGACGATGTGCTGGCAACCCTTTGCGAGACATTTCAGCAGGCACAGATCAGTTACTGGAACGGCCGCGACGGTGACTCGGACGTAACCCGCCTTCAGTGGATGCAACAGGTACTCAAGGCCGCACTGCTCGCCACGCTTGAGCACCAAGGCCTGGACAGTGATCAGAAGGCCTTGCTGTACACCCTGCTCGCTCGATCCCATACAACGGTAGACGTACAGGCTTTGCAGGTTTCGCTCGGCAACCCAGGCAACGTGGCCCATGAGGTGTTGCCGGACCTGCTCATCACGGGCAAAAAAGATGCACGCGATCTGGTTCTGTGGTGCAGCCCCTCCGGTACCGTGCGCGGTTTCAACGGGCTCAGCGCGTTCGCCGCCGCCCTGCGCGACGAGCTTTCCGAGCACCATGCGTTCGATACGATGACCTGGGCCTGCGTGGCATTGACCGAAGACCCGTTCGCCTATCAGGCCCGGCAATTGCTCAACGGCCTGCTGCAAAAGATTGACCGGGTGCAGCTTGGCACTATCGAGCAGGTTGTTGATCTGGAGCGCGTATTCAGCAAGCTGAGCGACCCCTCATCGATATTCCCGGCGAGCTTTCGTATCGAACGGTCGGCACCCTCGATCACGCTGCCTGACTGGCTTGAAAAGGCCACGGCAACTGACCGCTTCCAATACCACATGGCACTGCTGGAGCTAACGGCAGGGCACATGCTGGCACGCGGTGAAACCTCCCTGGACGGGATCGAAGACTTGCAGCACTACACGGCTCGCCGCCTGCGCGAGCAAATGCGTCATGACTACCCGAACCAGCCGCTTTGCGACCCTGACCAGGTGCAGATCACGATTTCACAAGTCGTGCAGGTGTCCTCCGTGGGGCCCGCGAAGCTTGAGTACCTGAAAACCATCAGCCTGACCGAGCTGGCCATCTCACGTTTGCCATTGGGTAGCGACCAGGTGGCTTCGGCGGTTCAACTGGCCGGGCAACAGCCGCCCGGCAGTTGGATGGACCTTGATTATGTCGATGCACTGATCACTGCCGTGGATGTCGGAGGCCAGTACCCGAAGTATGTCCACGACCAGTTGCAGACGGGTTCTGAGAACGACGAACGTCGCCAGCGCTTTGCTGAAGAATGGCGTGTTGCGCTACTGCTTAGCGCGCTACAGGCCAAGATCACGGGGCAGTTGAACGAGCGCACTTGGCAGGCCGTTGCGGATTTTTGCCGCCGTGAAGCCCATGCCAGTACATCGCTGAAGATGGGGCCACTGTCATTGTGCAGCGTGCCGGGTGGCCCAAAGACCAACCTGGTGCATGGCATGTTCGTCATCGAAGTACCCGCAACTGGGGCCTGGATACTCTACCGGCCCTTGTTTGCCAGGCAGGCCATCAGGCAGTTCGACAGCCGCAGCCAATTGATGACGAGCATTCGGACCGAACACACCCTGCAGCAAGAAGTCCTTGACTGGCTGGATGACGATGCCCGCCCCATTTATGCCAATGATGGTTTCACCCACCCACACTTGCATGCTGGTCTCGCTGAACTGGCCCACCTGTTGGGACCTGGCCCTGGGCTGGCCGCTGATGCCCTCGAGCGCTTGCGAGCACCTGCCACATTGGCTTTCACGCCATGGTCAGGCGATGTGGACAGTTCGATGTACCAGGCCAGGGCGAGCGTTCTCCTGCTACTGGCCTCACGGCAGAGCCTCTCCAATGCCCAGCAACGCTGGGCTTTGGTCGTGCGGCTCGCATGGCTGGCGTTCAACACGGTCACGCCACTGCTGCGTGGGCCGGCAGGTCTGCTGGCTTGGCTGGTGGAAGCCCTGCTCGCCATCAAGGATGACCTGACAGCCTTGACCCAGGGTAGCGACGAAGAAAAGTTGCTCGCCGGTGCCGACATCCTGCTGAACCTGGCCATGCTGCTGGCCCACGGGCCCGGTACTGCCGAGCACGAAGCTGAACTGCCGCTTCAGCCCGAACCGCGCCGTGCTCGCAGCGCAATTGCACAGCAGCCGTCCGAACAGGAAACCTGGCAGGCTCCTGCCGAGCAGTCCCGGCCCGCACCAATCCACATCAGCCAATGGGGCCACGACCAACGGCTCGGCAACCTGCCCCGCGAAGCCCGTGCGGCGCTCGCCACCTTACGCGCCAAGATCAGCCTTAACGAGCAGACTGCGCTGGCCAGCGGCCGTCTGCGGGGCCTGTACAAGGTTGACGACCGCTACTACGTGAAATTGCAGGATGTCGCCTACGAGGTCGAAGAAAGTTGGAGCGGCGTACGCATCATCGGACCGCAGGTCAGTCACAGCGAATGGTCGCAGTCATGGGGTGCAACCCCT
>NZ_BCBQ01000106.1:0-18311 GCF_001320885.1 Pseudomonas sp. NBRC 111140 | reverse complement strand
GACGGCCTCCCCGCTTCTATATAGCTACACCACCAGACGATCACTCGGCCTTAAGGGTAACCCGGCCAAACGACTTCTTCCCCGCCTGGCACACGTGAGTAGCACCGAGGACAAACATGAAGTCCTTGTCGACCACCGCACCATCAACCTTCACCGCACCGCCATTCAGCAAGTCACGCGCCTGTGCCGAGTTCTTCACCAGGCCAGCCCGGTTCAGCACGGCAGCGATCGGCAGGTCTTCCGACGCAGCCACTTCGATCTCCGGCAGGTCTTCCGGCAGCTCGCCTTCCTTCATGCGGTTACCCGCAGCACGGTGAGCATTGGCGGCAGCCTCTTCACCATGGAAGCGCGCAACGATCTCTTCTGCCAGCTTGATCTTGATGTCCCGCGGGTTGGCACCCTTGGCGACGTCGGCGCGGAACTGCTCGATCTCCTCCATCGAACGGAAGCTCAGCAGCTCGAAGTAGCGCCACATCAGGGTATCGGGAATCGATACCAGCTTGCCGTACATAACCCCCGGCGCTTCCTGGATACCTACATAGTTACCCAGCGACTTCGACATCTTCTTCACGCCATCAAGCCCCTCGAGCAGCGGCATGGTGACGATGTTCTGCGCTTCCTGGCCATAGGCGCGCTGCAGTTCGCGCCCCATCAACAGGTTGAACTTCTGGTCGGTGCCACCCAGCTCGACGTCCGCCTTCAGCGCCACCGAGTCGTAGCCTTGCACCAGCGGGTAGAGGAACTCGTGGATGGCAATCGGCTGGTTGGTGGTGTAACGCTTGTCGAAGTCATCGCGCTCGAGCATGCGCGCAACGGTATATTGCGACGCAAGGCGAATGAAGTCGGCTGGGGTCAGCTTGTCCATCCAGGTGGAGTTGAACGCGACCTCGGTCTTGGCCGGGTCGAGGATCTTGAACACCTGCTGCTTGTAGGTCTCGGCATTGTCCAGCACCTGCTCGCGAGTCAGCGGCGGGCGCGTGGCACTCTTGCCGCTGGGGTCGCCGATCATGCCGGTGAAGTCACCTATAAGGAAGATGACCTGATGACCCAGTTCTTGGAACTGGCGCAGCTTGTTGATCAGCACCGTATGGCCAAGGTGCAGGTCAGGTGCGGTCGGATCGAAGCCGGCCTTGATGCGCAGAGGCTGGCCGCGCTTGAGCTTCTCCACCAGTTCCGACTCGACCAGTACTTCTTCCGCACCGCGCTTGATAAGCGCCAGCTGCTCTTCAACCGACTTCATAGACAAACCCGCAAGGCTCAGATTCAGGGGGAGCCAACCATACAAGATCGGCCGTCAATTACAAGTTTCGCAAAGGAATGTGACCCGGACACAGGTTTGCGGCGTCTACGCGCCCTTGCGTGAAAATGGATTTGGTTATATTTTATACAGTTATTTCATCTTCATCATGTCATTCATCTTTTCCATTTCACCTTTTTCAAAGTCACCTTGCCCATGACCAACGAACCGCCTAAAGCGCCCCCGCTTTATCCGAAGAGCCATCTGTTGGCCGCCAGCGGCATCGCCGCCCTGCTCAGCCTGGCTTTGCTGGTATTTCCCTCCAGCGAAGTGGAAGCCAAGAAAACCACCCTCAACCTCGAGCTGGAAAGCCCTGCCGAGCAACTGAAAGACGAATCCCGCGCAGCGCCGCTGGTGCAGGCAGAAGGAGAGCAAGGCTCGCCGTTCGCCCAGATCGAGGACGCTGCCCCCGAAACCCAGAAGGCCGAACAGCAAACCCCCACCGCCGAACCCGTCGCAGAAGCCGCCAAGGAACCTGGCCACCGCGAGGTTACCGTGGCCCGTGGCGATACTCTGTCCACGCTGTTCGCCAAGGTTGGGCTGCCGGCCAATGCCGTGCATGACGTGCTGGCAAGTAACAAGCAGGCCAAGCAGTTCAGCCAGCTCAAGCACGGTCAAGTGCTGCAGTTCGAACTCGACAAGGATGGCCAACTGGCCAGCCTGCACAGCAAGGTCAGCAACCTCGAAACCATTCGCCTGACCAAGACCGCCAAGGGCTATGCCTTCAACCGTGAAATCAGCAAGCCGGTGGTGCGTACCGCCTACGCCCACGGTGTGATCAAGAGCTCGCTGTCGGCCTCGGCCCAGCGTGCCGGCCTGTCCCACAGCATGACCATGGACATGGCTCGCGTATTGGGCTACGACATCGACTTTGCCCAGGATATTCGCCCAGGCGACGAGTTCGACGTGGTCTACGAGCAGAAGGTGATGGACGGCAAGGTCGTCGGCACCGGCAACATCCTGTCCGCCCGCTTTACCAACCGCGGCAAAACCTACACCGCCGTGCGTTATACCAACAAGCAGGGCAACAGTACCTACTACACCGCAGACGGCAACAGCCTGCGCAAGGCCTTCATCCGTACCCCGGTCGACTTCGCTCGCATCAGCTCGCGCTTTTCCGCTGGCCGCAAGCATCCAATCCTGAACAAGATTCGCGCCCACAAAGGCGTTGACTACGCTGCCCCGCGCGGTACGCCGATCAAGGCTGCCGGTGACGGCCGCATCGAACTGGCCGGGCGCCGTGGTGGCTACGGCAATACCGTGATCATCCAACACGGCAACCGCTACAAGACGCTGTACGGCCATATGCAGGGCTTTGCCAAGGGCATCAAGACCGGCAGTTCGGTCAAGCAGGGCCAGATCATTGGCTACATCGGTACCACCGGCCTGTCCACCGGGCCGCACCTGCACTACGAGTTCCAGGTCAACGGTGTGCACGTCGACCCGCTGAGCCAGAAGGTACCAATGGCCGACCCGATCGCCAAGAACGAGCGCCAGCGCTTCCTGCAGCAGAGTCAGCCGCTGATCGCCCGCATGGATCAGGAAAAGGCCACTCTGCTCGCAGCGAACAAGCGCTAAACCATGGCGCTCTACCTGGGGGTAATGTCCGGCACCAGCCTCGATGGGCTGGACATCGCCTTGATCGAACAAAGCGAGCAGCTTGAACTGCTCGCCACCCTTTACCTGCCCATGCCCAGTGACCTGCGTCAGGAACTGCTTGCTCTGTGCAGCAGTGGCCCTGACGAGATCGCACGTGCGGCATTGGCAGAAAACCGCTGGGCCAGCCTGGCGGGCGATGGTATCCGCCAGTTGCTGGCCCGTCAGGGGCTCCAGGCCAGTGCCATTCGCGCTATCGGCAGCCACGGTCAGACCATCCGCCACGAACCCGCACGCGGGTTTACCGTGCAGATCGGCAACCCGGCGCTGCTCGCCGAGCTTACCGGTATCAGCGTGGTTGCCGACTTCCGGCGGCGTGATGTGGCTGCCAGTGGCCAAGGTGCGCCGCTGGTACCGGCGTTTCACGAAACCCTGTTCGGGCACCTGGGCCAGCGCCTGGCGATCCTGAACGTGGGCGGCTTCAGCAACCTGAGCCTGATCGAACAGGACAAGCCGGTTCACGGCTTCGACTGCGGCCCCGGTAACGTGCTGCTGGATGCCTGGATCGAACGCAAGCGCGGCCAGGCCTACGATGCCGACGGTGCCTGGGCGGCCTCGGGGGTGGTACAGGCTGGCTTGCTCAACGCATTGCTCGCCGACCCATTCTTCGCCGGTAGCGGCCCGAAAAGCACCGGCCGCGAGGTGTTCAACCTGCTTTGGCTGGATGGCCACCTGGCGCGCCTGCCCGCTTACCAGGACGAAGATGTACAGGCGACGTTGCTGGAGCTTACCGCTCGCAGCATCATCGACTCACTCAGCAGTGCCCAGCAGGGCACCGAAGCGTTGTTGGTGTGCGGGGGTGGCGCACGTAACGGCGCCCTGATGGCCCGCCTCGCCCAGCTGCTGCCCAGGGCCCGTGTCGCCAGCACCGGCGCCCATGGCGTAGATCCTGACTGGGTCGAGGCCATGGCCTTTGCCTGGCTGGCCCACTGCTGCCTGGAGGGCATCGCCGCCAACCGCCCCAGCGTCACTGCAGCCAAGGGCCTGCGGGTATTGGGCGCAATCTACCCGGCATAATCGCTACGCCAGAAAGCAAAACGCCGCGCAATTGCGCGGCGTTTCGTTTTGGCCAGGCCTCAGATCGAGAACGACGACCCGCAACCACAGGTGGTGGCCGCATTCGGGTTCTTGATGACGAAGCGCGACCCTTCCAGGCCTTCCTGGTAGTCCACTTCGGCGCCGGCCAGGTACTGAAAGCTCATCGGGTCGACCACCAGGGAAACGCCCTCTCGCTCGACAATGGTGTCGTCTTCGGCCACGTCTTCATCGAAAGTGAAGCCGTACTGGAAGCCCGAGCAACCGCCACCGGTCACGAACACCCGCAGCTTCAGACGTTCATTACCTTCCTCATTGACCAGGTTCTTCACCTTCTGGGCTGCCCCATGGGTAAACTCCAGACCGGTAGGGGTGAAGGTTTCGACGCTCATGTTGATTCTCCCGGCGCGGTAGCCGCCATAAAACTCGATGACGCGCATTATCCGCTTTCCCGAGAAAATCGGTCAAGAATTGTGCGGCTTTAGTCGCGACATGCAAAAAGGCCCGCACGACGCGGGCCTTTTTCGAACGCAGGGTGATTAAGGCAGCAAGCCGGCATGGGACAGGCCCATGCGCTCATCCAGGCCGAACAGGATGTTGAGGTTCTGTACCGCCTGGCCAGAGGCCCCCTTGACCAGGTTGTCGATTACCGACAGCACCACCACCAGGTCACCACCCTGCGGGCGATGAACGGCAATGCGGCAGACGTTGGCGCCGCGCACGCTGCGTGTTTCCGGGTGACTGCCAGCGGGCATCACGTCGACGAACGGCTCGTCGGCATAACGCTTTTCGAATAACGCCTGGAGGTCGACCGACGTATCGACAACATTCGCGTACAGGGTGGCGTGGATACCCCGGATCATCGGCGTCAGGTGCGGCACGAAGGTAAGGCCGATGTCCTTGCCAGCAGCCAGGCGCAGGCCCTGGCTGATTTCAGGCAGATGACGGTGACCTTTCACTGCGTAGGCCTTCATGCTTTCGCCAGCCTCACAGAACAGCGAACCGACCGCAGCACCACGGCCAGCACCGCTGACACCCGACTTGCAATCAGCGATCAGGCGCGACGGGTCGGCCAGGCCCGCTTCCAGCAGCGGCAGGAAGCCCAACTGGGTTGCGGTCGGGTAGCAACCCGGCACCGCGATCAGGCGTGCCTGGCGGATCTTCTCGCGGTTGACTTCAGGCAGGCCGTACACCGCATCCTTGAGCAGTTCTGGCGCACCGTGCGGCTGGCCATACCACTTGCCCCACTCGGCGGCATCCTGCAGGCGGAAGTCGGCCGACAGGTCGATCACCTTCGTGCCAGCCGCCAGCAGTTCACCTGCCAGGGCGTGGGCAACACCATGCGGGGTAGCAAAGAACACCACATCGCAAGCAGCCAGGGCCTTGCTGTCGGGCACGCTGAAGGCCAGCCCGTCATAATGGCCGCGCAGGTTCGGGTACATGTCCGCCACCGCCACGCCCGCCTCGGAGCGCGAAGTGATGACCGCCACTTCGGCCTGTGGATGCTGTGCCAGCAGACGCAACAGTTCGACGCCGGTGTAACCCGTGCCGCCGACGATACCGACCTTGATCATAACGCTTGCCCCTTATCAACGAGCCGTCTGGAAAGCGCACGATAATAGGGGCGCAAGGCGCCTGTAACAACTCTTCGGGTGACCCTTCGGGCGCTTGCCCACTACTATCTGACGACCGTGAATACCTGAAGGAACTCCCTCCATGCTTTACCTATGGATCAAAGCGCTGCACATCGTCAGCGTGGTCTGCTGGTTCGCCGGCCTGTTCTACCTGCCGCGGCTGTTCGTCTACCACGCCCAGAGCCAGGACAGCATCAGCCAGGAACGCTTCATCACCATGGAGCGTAAGCTGTACCGCGGCATCATGAACCCGGCGATGATCGCCACCTACGTGTTCGGTGCCTGGATGCTGTACCTCACCCCCGGCTGGCTGAGCCAAGGCTGGCTGCATGCCAAGCTGACCCTGGTGATCCTGCTGACCGGCTACCATCACGTATGCGGTGCCCAACGCAAACGCTTCGCCAGCGGCACCAATACCCGCAGCCACGTCTACTATCGCTGGTTCAACGAAGTGCCCGTGCTGTTCCTGCTGGGTATCGTAATTCTGGTGGTGGTCAAACCGTTCTGACATAGCCACCCGCTCAAGGAGCCTTGCCATGTCGTTACCTGCCTTGCTCGAACAACGCTTGCGCCTGCCTGTGGTCGCGGCGCCGATGTTCCTGATCTCCAACCCCAAACTGGTGCTGGCCTGCTGCGCCAGCGGTGTGGTCGGCAGTTTCCCGGCCCTTAACCAGCGCGACAGCGCCGGTTTCAAGGCCTGGCTGGAGGAGATCGAGGCGGGCCTGACGCAATTGCAGGCGCCAGCCCCCTATGCCGTCAACCTGATCGTGCACCCGACCAACCCACGCCTGCAGGCCGACCTGGCCTTGTGCGTAGAACATCGCGTGCCGATCGTCATCACCAGCCTGGGGGCGGTAAAGGAGGTGGTCGACGCCGTGCATGGCTATGGCGGCCTGGTGTTCCACGATGTCACCACTCGCCGCCATGCCGAGAAAGCCGCCGAAGCAGGTGTCGATGGCCTGATCGCCGTCGCCGCAGGTGCGGGTGGCCACGCCGGCACCTGGAGCCCGTTCGCCCTGGCAGCGGAAATTCGTCAGTTTTTCGACAAGACCCTGCTGCTGGCTGGTTGCATCAACCACGGCCACGAAATCCTCGCGGCACAATTGCTGGGCGCCGATCTGGCCTACATGGGCACGCGCTTCATCGCCACCGCAGAAAGCCACGCCCAGGATGCCTACAAGCAGATGCTGCTCGATGCCCATGCCGCCGACATCATCCACACCCCGGCAGTGTCCGGCATCCCTGCCAGCTTCCTGCGTTCGAGCCTGGAGCAGGCCGGCTATGACATGAATGCCCTCAAGAGCGGCCACGAGCAAGGCAAGCTCAAGCCGATCGACGACGAGGCTAAAGCCTGGAAGACCGTATGGTCGGCGGGCCAGGGCGTCGGCGAAATCCATGACCTGCCCAGCACCACTGAATTGATCGAACGGCTCCAAAAGGAGTACCGGGAAGCCTTGGAGCGCTGCCAGGTTCTGCGCATCCGCACCTTGTAGCAAAAGGCAACACCTTGCCCGGCCAAGCTGTACACTAGGCGCCCTCTTTAGCCCCCAGGAGCCTTGCATGACCCGTTACGCCATGATCACTGGTGCTTCCAGCGGCCTGGGCCTGGCCCTGGCGGAAGCGCTGGCACGGCGTGGGCGCAACCTGATCCTGGTAGCACGTCAGCGAGAAACACTGGAGCCTGTAGCCATCGAGCTTACCCAGCGCTTCGGGGTCGAGGTGCTGTTCCGCGCCTGCGACCTCAGCCAGCCGCTGCGCCTGTCTGGCTTCGTACTGGAACTGGAAGAAGGCGAACGGCGTATCGACCTGCTGGTCAACTGCGCGGGGTTACGCACCTACGGGCCGTTCCTGGCCCATGAGTGGGCCGACGAGCAAGACCTGCTGGAGGTCAACGTGCTGGCCCTGAGCCGCCTGTGCCACGCCATCGGCAACCTGATGGCCGTGCAGGGCGGCGGGCAGATCCTCAACGTCGCCGGCCTGGCCGGGATGGCACCCGGCCCGTGGATGGCAGCCTATGCCGCCAGCAAGGCGTATGTACTGAGTTTTTCCCAGGCGCTTCGCGAAGAGCTCAAGCGCACCGGCATCAAGGTCTCGGTACTGTGCCCCGGCCCAGTGCGTTCCGCGCGCCGGCGCATTGCGCGGCTCGACGGCAAACCACGCTGCCTCAGCCCCGAGGAAGTAGCGCTGTACACCGTCCGCGCACTGGACAAGAACCGCGCGCTGATCATGCCTGGCCGGCGCAACCGCTGGCTGGCATTCGCCCCGCGCCTGCTGCCACGCTGGCTGGTGCGCAAGCTGGCCGGGGCCATCCACCGCCGCTATTGCCCGGTCGGCATGGAATAGCCACTGGGCGAGCGGCGCCCGGCTGAGTACACTCGGCCCGACCCTCACCATGGAGCAAGTGCTGTGGACGATCTATTCCTCAAAATCATCAACCGGGAAATCCCGGCGGATATCATCTACGAAGACGACCAGATCCTGGCCTTCAAGGACATTGCACCCGCGGCACCGGTACATTTTCTGGTCATCCCGAAAAAGCACATTCGTACGCTCAATGACCTGACCGAAGAAGACAAGGCCCTGGCTGGCCACATCCTCTTCACTGCCCAACGTCTAGCGGTCGAGCAAGGCTGCGAAGAGGGCTTCCGCGTGGTCATGAACTGCAACCCGAAAGGCGGCCAGACGGTCTACCACATCCATATGCACGTGCTTGGCCAGCGCCAGATGAACTGGCCACCGGGCTGATCCACGGCAAGCGACCCCGCTGCTATTGCGGTAAACTGTCGGGCACATTCTTGCGGAGGTGCCCGATGGCTACCGAACGTCACTACTCGCCGCTCGACCGCTTGTTGCTGCAGGCCGATACCGCCATGCGCACCTTGCTGCCCTTCAGCGGCCAACCCGCCCGCCCATCGCCGGCCATCATCCAGCCAGACGCCGACCTGGACGAGCAACAATCCCGCCACATTGCCGGGCTCATGCGCATCAACCACACCGGTGAAGTCTGCGCCCAAGCGCTGTACCAGGGCCAGGCACTGACCGCCAAGCTGCCCGAAGTGCGCAAGGCCATGGAGCATGCCGCCGAGGAAGAAATCGACCACCTGGCCTGGTGCGAACAGCGGATTCGCCAGCTGAACAGCCACCCGAGTGTGCTCAACCCTCTTTTCTATGGCATGTCGTTCGGCATCGGCGCACTCGCCGGGCTGGTCAGCGACAAGGTCAGCCTGGGCTTCGTCGCCGCTACCGAGCATCAAGTGTGCAAGCACCTCGACGAGCACCTGGAGCAGATCCCGCACGAAGATGAAAAATCCCGGGCCATTCTCGAGCAGATGCGCATCGACGAAGAGCAGCACGCCGAGTCTGCACTGGAAGCCGGTGGTTATCGCTTCCCGGCTCCGGTCCGTTTTGGCATGAGCTTGCTGGCCAAGGTCATGACCAAGAGCACCTACCGCATCTGAAGGCATCACCATGACGGACCGTTTCGACGCCAAGGACCTGGCACGCGCAGTACACGCTGGCATTCTCCAACCGGGCCAGGACCAGACCTTGTTGGCATTCCTGCGCCAGCAACCGGCACCACGTGGCAGTTTTCAGCTGGCCCATGTTGCCTTCTACTTTGGCGCCATGTTGATCATGGCGGCCATGGGCTGGTTGCTCACCGAGGCCTGGATGAGCATCGGTGATGGCGCGCTGTTGATCATCGCCACCCTCTACATCCTGCTGATCACCCTGTTCGCCCTCAACCTGCAGCGCCGCGCCCAACCGGTAGCTGCCGGGGTACTGGCAGCAGTGGCGGTCAGCATCGTGCCGCTGGCAGTGTTCGCCATCGAACGCCTGGCAGGCTGGTGGCCACTGGACGACGCCCAGGCCAACTACCACCAGTACTACACCTACGTGCAAGGCGGCTGGCTGGCGATGGAAGCGGCCACGGTGCTGGCCGGATTGCTGATGTTGCGGCTGATCCCCTACCCGTTTGTGGTCATACCGATAGCCGTGGCCTTGTGGTTCATGTCGATGGACCTGAGCGAGTGGTTCTTCGGCTCACCGTTCAGCTGGGAGCAGCGCCGAGAGGTTTCGCTGTGGTTCGGGTTGGCCTTGCTGGTGGTGTTCCTGGTGATAGACGGCCGCACGCGTGAGGACTACGCCCGCTGGGGCTACCTGGCCGGGCTGGCGGCATTCTGGGGCGGACTGACACTGGTGGACAGTGGCAGTGAGTTGGGCAAGGCCCTGTACTGCCTGATCAACATTGTGCTGATGGGCATGGCGGTGCTGCTGCGCCGGCCGGTGTTCATGGTGTTTGGTGCGCTGGGGGTGGCGGCTTACCTGGGGTACCTGTCGTACGAGGTGTTTGCCGAGTCGCTGCTGTTCCCGGTGGTGGTGACCTTGATCGGGCTGGGGGTTATCTGGCTGGGGCTGGTTTACCAGAAGCGGCGGGAGCGGTTGAGCCAAGTGATGCGAAGGTGGTTGCCGGGGTGGGTGCAAGCTGCACTGCCCGCGCTTCGGAGCTGATAGTGTCGGGGCCGCTCCTACAGGAAGTACGCGTTCCCCTGTAGGAGCGGCCTTGTGTCGCGATGGGCGCGAGGCGGCCCCAAAATCTCAGCTTTAACCCAGTTCTACAATCTCGTAGCCATGGGTAATCTCAACCCCGGCACGCTCGAGCATGATCGAAGCCGAGCAGTACTTCTCTGCCGACAGCTCCACCGCCCGCTTGACCTGCGCTTCTTTCAGCCCACGCCCTTTCACCACGAAGTTCATGTGAATCTTGGTGAACACCTTCGGGTCTTCGCTGGCGCGTTCCGCCTCCAGGAACGCCTCGCAGCTTTCCACCGCCTGGCGCGACTTTTTCAGAATGCTCACCACGTCAAAACTGCTGCAACCACCCAGGCCCAGCAACAGCATTTCCATCGGGCGCACACCCAGGTTGCGACCGCCGGCCTCGGGCGGGCCGTCCATCACGACGACATGGCCGCTCCCCGACTCGCCGAGAAACATTGCTTCACCGGCCCACTGGATACGTGCCTTCATCTACCCGGACTCCTGATTTTCGGAAAAGGGTGTCAGCTTAGACCTTGTGCGGCTGTGGGAAAAGCACGAGACGTGTCGGTTTAATACCGAAACATCCCGTAGTGTCTGATAAGCTGGCGCCAAATGACTGGCGCTTGCCGTCAGCCAACCTCTAAAAAAAGCCTATGCCTCGTATCGAACAGGATTTCGTGATGGTTGCCTCCGCCCTACCCGCCAAGATCAAGAACATCGACAAGTTGCTGGTGCACTGCCAGCGCCGCCGCTACACCGCCAAAAGCAACATCATCTGCGCCGGCGACCGGGCCGAGACTCTGTCGTTCATCATCAAGGGTTCGGTCACCATCCTCATCGAGGACGATGACGGCCATGAAATGATCATCGCCTACCTTAACAATGGCGATTTCTTTGGCGAGCTGGGCCTGTTCGAGCCCGTCGAGGGCGAACAGCAGCGCAGTGCCTGGGTGCGCGCCAAAACCGAGTGCGAAGTGGCCGAAATCAGCTACGAGAAGTTTCGCGAACTGGCGCGCCAGGACCCAGAAATTCTCTACGCCCTGGGCAGCCAGATGGCCCAGCGCCTACGCAACACTACGCGCAAAGTCGGCGACTTGGCATTCTTCGACGTGACCGGTCGAGTAGCCCGTTGCCTGCTGGAACTGTGCAAGCAACCCGACGCCATGACCCATCCCGATGGCATGCAGATCAAGATTACCCGGCAGGAAATCGGCCGTATCGTCGGTTGCTCGCGGGAAATGGTCGGCCGCGTCCTCAAGGACCTCGAAGAGCGCAGCCTGGTACAGGTGAAAGGCAAGACCATGGTGGTCTACGGTACCCGCTAGTCCTTGGGCAGCTCGGCCAGCACCTTGGCGTAGGCCTGTGAAAGGCGCTCGAACCAGGGCACCGCGGGCGCCACTTCGTGCAAGGCAATGTGCGCATCGGCGCGGCAGCGTTGCTCCAGCTCGCAGCATTCGTTGAAGCGGTTGACCGCCGCCACCATCGACTCACGCTCGTTGTCCAGCAGCAGCGCACCGTGCACCAGCACCACCGGGCGCTTGCCCCCCAAACCCTGGCGCCAGCGCTGGGCGGTGCCCACCAGTTTGCGGCCATTGAGGTTGACGTTGTAGCGGCCATCGCAGAAGGCCCCGTCGATTTCCCCCACCGATGCTACCCCGCCCCACTCGCGCAGCACATCGCACAGCGGCAGGCACAGGCGCTCGTAGGCATTTTCGATGCGACCGTGGTCGCCTTCACTGCGCGGGGCGGCGTAGACCAGTGCAACGTTTACCGTCGAATGCGACTGCGGCACCGGCTCACCACCCGTTTCACGCAACAGTACCGGCCAGCCGGCAATTGCCAACTCCGCGCAGGCGGCCTCGAAGTTGTCCAGCCGGCTCATGCGTCGAGGCATGACCAGAGCGTGATCGGTCGGCCGCCAGAACAGCACGCCACTCTCGCGTTCGCCACGGCAGACGGCGGCCAGCAGTTCCTGTTCGGCGTGCAGGCCTTGTTCGACGGTCAAGGCCAGGGGTTGATCGCTCATTGATCCACCTTTGATATTGTTGTTGATGGCCCTTTCGCGGGTAAAACCGCTCCCACGGGGATATCACAGGTCCTACAGGCGGTGAACATCCTGTGTGGGAGCGGGTTTACCCGCGAAAGGGCCATTACAGGCATACAAAAAAGCCGGCAAGAACGCCGGCTTCGTTTGATCAGTCCAATGGCTGTACAGTTTTCTTCACCTGTTCTGGGAAGAACAACCGTTGCAGTTCCAGGCCTGGCTGTTCGGCACGCATGAATGCTTCGCCGACCAGGAACGAGTAAACCTCGTTGATCGCCATCAGTTCCACGTCCGCTCGGTTGAGAATACCGCTCTCGGTAATCGCCAAGCGATCACGCGGAATGCGCGGCAGCAGGTCGAGGGTGGTTTCCAGGCTCACCTCAAAGGTGTGCAGGTTACGGTTGTTCACCCCAACCAGCGGCGTGTCGAGGGTTTTCAACGCGCGCTCCAGCTCATCGCCATCGTGCACTTCCACTAGCACATCAAGGCCGACATCCTTGGCAGTGGCGGCCAGTTCGGCCATCTTTACGTCGTCCAGCGCCGACACGATCAGTAGCACGCAGTCCGCGCCCAAGGCCCGGGCTTCGACGATCTGGTAAGGGTCGACCATGAAGTCCTTGCGGATTACCGGCAAGGAAACTGCTGCGCGAGCCTGCTGCAGGTACACATCGGCACCCTGGAAGTAATCGACATCGGTCAGCACCGACAGGCAGGTAGCGCCACCCTTCTCGTAGCTGACCGCGATTTCCGCCGGCACAAAGTGCTCGCGGATCACGCCTTTGCTCGGCGAGGCCTTCTTGATTTCAGCAATCACCGCCGGCTGCTTGCGCTTGGCCTGCTCGATCAGCGCGTTGGCAAAGCCACGCGGAGCATCGGCGGCCTTGGCCAGGGCCTCCAGCTCGGCAAGGCTGACGCGCGCGCTGCGCTCGGCCACTTCCTGAAACTTGCGAGCAATGATCCTTTCCAGCACTGTCGGCACACTCATGCTTCGTTCTCCACCTTGAATACTGCAGTAAAGGCACCCAGTTCCTGCAGCTTCTCCCAGGCCAGCCCGGTGTGCAGTACGTCGTGGGCCAGCTCCACACCTTGAGCCAGGGTCATTGCATGATCGGCGGCATACAGTGCCGCGCCCGCATTGAGCACGACCATTTCCGCAGCCTTCTGGCCGTTTTCGGTCTTGCGGCGGCCCAGCGCATCGCGGATCAGCTCCAGCGACGCCTGCGGGTTGTCGACGGCAAGGCCATGCAAACTCTGGCTCTTCATGCCGAGGTCTTCCGGTTCGACCCAGTATTCGGTGATTTCGTCGTTCTTCAGTTCGGCAACGAAGGTGGGTGCAGCCAGGCTGAACTCATCCAGGCCGTCCTTCGAGTGCACCACCAACACATGCTTGCTACCCAGACGCTGCAGTACCTCGGCCAACGGGCGGCACAGGGCCTGGGCAAACACGCCGACCACCTGGTGCTTCACTCCGGCCGGATTCGTAAGCGGGCCGAGCATGTTGAACAGGGTGCGCAACCCCAGCTCGCGACGCGGGCCAGCGGCATGCTTCATCGCCGAGTGATGGCTTTGCGCGAACATGAAGCCGATGCCCAGGCTGTCAATGCAGCGGGCCACTTGGGTTGGCGTCAGGTTCAGATAGATGCCGGCCGCTTCCAGCAAGTCGGCACTGCCGCTCTTGCCGGACACCGCGCGGTTACCGTGCTTGGCGACGGTGCAACCCGCCGCCGCCAGGACGAACGCGGAAGCAGTGGAGACGTTGAAGATATTGGCGCCATCGCCGCCGGTGCCGACGATGTCGACCACACCATCGAGGCTTTTGAGTTCAACCTTGTCGGCCAGCTCACGCATCACCGACACCGCACCGACAATCTCGTCGATGCTTTCACTTTTCATGCGCATACCCATCAGGAAGGCGCCGATCTGCGCCTCGCTGCATTGGCCGGTCATGATCTGGCGCATGACATCGCGCATTTCTTCGGTAGAGAGGTCCAGGTGGCCGACGATACGGGCCAACGCGCTCTTGATATCCATGTTCGATCCTTAGCGGCGGCCGCCGGTCTGCTTGAGGAAGTTGGCGAACAGCTCGTGGCCCTGCTCGGTCAAGATCGACTCGGGGTGGAACTGTACCCCTTCGATATTCAACGTTTTATGGCGCAGGCCCATGATCTCATCGACCGAACCGTCCTCATGGGCAGTCCAGGCGGTCACCTCCAGGCAGTCGGGCAAGGTCTCGCGCTTTACCACCAGCGAGTGATAACGGGTCACGGTCAGCGGGTTGTTAAGGCTGGCGAACACGCCCAGGTCGCGGTGATGTACCGGGCTGGTCTTGCCATGCATGACCTGGCGTGCACGTACCACGTCGCCGCCAAAAGCCTGGCCGATGGACTGGTGACCCAGGCATACGCCGAGGATCGGCAGCTTACCGGCAAAATGCAGGATAGCCTCGATGGACACGCCCGCCTCGCTTGGCGTGCACGGGCCTGGGGATACGACGATGCGCTCAGGGTTGAGGGCTTCGATCTGGGCGATGGTCATTTCGTCATTGCGAATGACCTTGACCTCGGCGCCCAGCTCGCCAAGGTACTGAACGACGTTGTAAGTGAATGAGTCGTAATTGTCGATCATCAGTAACATGGTGTTAAACCTCTTGAATCTACTGACTTCAGAATTCGAACCTTCCAGCACCAGCCACAGGCGCGGCTTTGCCACAAAGGGCGGTAAACGGGAAGGCAAACGGGGGCGGGCCGGACGGGCCGGCAGGGGATAAAGTCAGGCGCGCCAACGCCAACGGGCGTGGGCCTTGATTACGCGCATCAAGAGTTTGCTGACGATCAACACAGGATAGGTCTCGCTCATACGTCCCGGCACAGTAGCCTACCGGGGCGACGGGCGCAATATGCCCGTAAACACGGGGAAACGAATGGACTTGGGAGCGATGCACAGCGATTTGCTAAGGTCGATGGGGTTGTCCCAATAAAAACAAAGAAAAGGATGTTCCCTGATGCGAAAAGCCCCGTTATTGCGCTTTACTCTCGCTTCACTGGCCTTAGCTTGCAGCCAGGCATTCGCTGCCCCCTCGCCCTATTCCACCTTGATCGTGTTTGGTGACAGCCTCAGTGACGCCGGGCAGTTCGGCGGCATGCGCTTTACCAACCGCGATGCCGATGGCAATTATGCCCCCGTGTCGCCAATGATCCTGGGCGGACGGCTGGGGGTGAGCCCGATCGAGCTGGGTCCTTCTACCTCGCCTCTCAACCCGGCATTAGGGCTTCCCGACGGCAACAACTGGGCAGTCGGCGGCTACACGACCCAACAGATCCTGGACTCGATCACCAGCACATCCGAAACAGTCATCCCACCGGGGCGCACCGGCGCCGGGCAGGTACTGCGTGAAAAGCCGGGCTACCTGGCCAATGGCCTGCGTGCCGACCCCAACGCGCTGTACTACCTGACCGGCGGCGGCAATGACTTCCTGCAGGGCCTGGTCAACAGCCCGGCCGATGCCATCGCCGCTGGCGCCCGCCTGGCTGCCAGCGCCCAGGCCCTGCAACAAGGCGGCGCCCGCTACATCATGGTCTGGCTGCTGCCCGACCTCGGCCAAACACCGAACTTCAGTGGTACGCCACAACAAAACCCGCTGTCATTGCTGTCTAGCGCCTTCAACCAGTCGCTGCTCAGCCAACTGGGGCAGATCGATGCCGAGATCATCCCGCTGAACGTTCCCTTGCTGCTGAGCGAGGCATTGGCCAGCCCCAACCAGTTCGGCCTCGCCAGCGATCAGAACCTGGTCGGTACTTGCTACAGCGGCGAAGGTTGTGTGGCCAACCCGGTATATGGCATCACCGGCACCACCCCCGACCCAACCAAACTACTGTTCAACGACTCGGTGCACCCGACCATCGCGGGCCAGCAACTGATTGCCGACTACGCCTATTCGATCATTTCCGCACCTTGGGAGCTGACCCTGCTGCCAGAAATGGCCCATGCCAGCCTGCGCGCCCACCAGGATGAATTGCGCAACCAGTGGCAGACACCCTGGCAAGCCGTAGGTCAGTGGCAAGCCTTTGTCGCCACTGGCGCCCAGGACCTGGACTTCGACGGCCAGCACAGCGCGGCCAGCGGCGATGGACGTGGCTACAACCTGACTGTGGGCGGCAGCTATCGCCTGAACGACGCCTGGCGCGTGGGCCTCGCCGGTGGTGCATACCGACAGAAGCTGGAAGTCGGCGACCAAGACTCGGACTACAAACTGAACAGCTACCTGGCCAGTGCCTTTGCCCAATACCGCCAGGACCGCTGGTGGGCCGATGCCGCGCTGACCGCCGGGCACCTGGACTACAGTGACCTGAAACGCACCTTCGCCCTGGGCGTGAATGGCCGTAGCGAAAAGGGCGACACCGACGGCGAGGCCTGGGCGATGTCCGGGCGCCTGGGCTACAACCTGGCGGCCGACAGCAGCGACTGGCAGCTGGCACCCTTCATCAGTGCCGACTATGCGCGGGTGAAAGTGGATGGCTACGACGAGAAAAGCGGGCGCTCGACGGCACTGGGCTTCGATGACCAGGAACGCACGTCACGTCGGCTAGGCGTGGGGTTGCTGGGTAGTGTGCAGGTAATGCCAAGTACCCGGTTGTTCGCCGAGGTGGCGCAGGAACACGAGTTCGAGGACGACCAGCAGGATGTGACGATGCACCTGACCCGCTTGCCGGCCAATGACTTCACCCTGACCGGGTATACGCCACACAGCGACCTGACCCGAGCGAGCCTTGGGGTGAGCCATGAACTGGTGGCGGGGGTGCATGTGCGTGGGAACTACAACTGGCGCAAGAGTGATGAGTTGACGCAGCAGGGGGTGAGCCTGGGGGTGAGCGTGGACTTCTGAATGGATGGGGCCGCATTGCGGCCCCAATCCATTTATTTGGTCAACGTCTGCTCGGCCAGCGCCACCGCGCGGAACATCGCTCGGCGCTTGTTGATGGTTTCTTCCCATTCCAGCGCCGGTACCGAGTCGGCAACAATGCCACCACCGGCTTGCACATGCAGTTCACCGTCCTTGATCACGGCAGTACGGATGGCAATCGCGGTATCCATGTTGCCGTTCCAGGCAAAGTAGCCGACTGCACCACCGTAAACTCCACGCTTGACCGGCTCCAGTTCGTCGATGATTTCCATCGCGCGGATTTTCGGTGCACCCGACAGGGTGCCAGCCGGCAGGATCGCCCGCAGTGCATCCATCGCCGTCAGCCCTTCACGCAGTTGGCCGGTGACGTTGGAGACGATGTGCATCACGTTGGAATAACGCTCGATGACCATCTTCTCGGTCAGGCGCACGCTGCCGGTCGAAGACACACGGCCCACGTCGTTGCGGCCCAGGTCGATCAGCATCAAGTGCTCGGCAATTTCCTTGTCGTCCGACAGCAGGTCGTCTTCCAGAGCGCGGTCGGCCTCTTCGGTGGCGCCGCGCGGGCGGGTGCCGGCGATTGGGCGCACGGTGACCAGGTTGTCCTCGACACGTACCAGTACCTCGGGCGAGCTGCCGACCACATGGAAGTCACCGAAGTTGAAGAAGTACATGTACGGCGTCGGGTTGAAGCAGCGCAGCGCGCGGTACAGGTCGATAGGCGCAGCCTTGAAGTCGATCGACATGCGCTGTGACGGCACCACCTGCATGCAGTCACCGGCCAGAATGTATTCCTTGATACGGCCGACCGCGTTCTCGTAATCCTCACGGGTATAGCTGGAGCGGAACTCCGGTTCGGCGACCTGTGGGCCGCTCAGGTCCAGGCCACGGCGCGGGGTGATCGGCTGACGCAGGGTTTCGAGCAAGCCTTGCAGGCGTGCCTGGCCCTGTTCGAAGGCCTGCTCCTCGGCCGGGTCAACCAGCACGATGGCGTGCATCTTGCCCGCCAGGTTGTCGAATACCACCACCGCGTCGGACACCATCAGCAGGATATCCGGCACGCCCAGCGGGTCCGGGTTGGGGCTGGCGCCCAGGCGCTTTTCCACATAACGCACGCAGTCGTAGCCGAAGTAGCCGACCAGGCCGCCGTTGAAACGCGGCAGGCCGGGAATGTCGGCAACCTTGTAGCGGTCCTTGAAGGTTTCAACG
>NZ_BCBQ01000105.1:0-18403 GCF_001320885.1 Pseudomonas sp. NBRC 111140 | reverse complement strand
GCTGTGCTGATGACTGTGGAACGCCCGCTTGAGGCCAGCTACTACAAGGGCTTCGTGGCGTGGATCGATGGGCCAGGCGCCAACATCGTGGCCAACCTGCTGCGTACCTGGCAGTTCCCGGCAGACTGGGACGCTCACGCCCCGGCACCGCAAACCATCGCCGCAGTAGCCGTGCAACGGGGCGCGCAAGGGCCGCTGTACGCTGTGCTGGAGGAAATGTGCGAAGGTCGTACCCCGCCGTTCGACAAGAACGCCTTCACCGCACGCCAGGTCGCGGACTACATAGACAAACTGTACGGATTGTCGCTGAAGTGCAACACCACCAGCGGGGCGTGTGGCAAGCAGCTGGCAAAGCTGTCACAGCTGGAGCTTTGGGGCGGCAAGGTGTTACGCAAAAGCCTGGGCCACACCAAGTCCGTGTCAACTCAGGTCTATGCACACGTTGCCGCTATCGAGTGGTGGGAGGCCATGTCACCAGAAGCGAGGGGGGACTATCTGGACACCGGTAGGTGCCTGTCCCCTGTGCAAACCCACTCCGACGACAGCGAGGTGGCCGATCATGAGTAACTCCATTTCCGGTAGCGCGACGTCAGCGAGTGCACTCTGGCTTGCTCGCTACTTCGACGAATACAAGCACCGCAAGGCGCAGGAGGACGCGCTGGCTGCGCAGGAAAAAGCGCAGGCTTGCACTAGGCTGCGACTACTCAAACAGTCCATGGGGTTGCGTCATCTGGTGGGCGTCCAGCTGGATGTGGTCGACCCCGAGGACTACCGATGGCTGCAGCAGACGTTGAACAGAATGAACGCCGAGCTGCAACTGGAGTGGTTTGAGCTAGCCATGATGCGAGCACAACGGGTGACCGGTAAGCCCTTCGAGCAGGTCACCGACCACGACATGCTGACCCATCTGTGGGAAATGCTGGAGCAGGGTCACGCAGCCTAGCCGACGCTAGCCTCAGTGTGCTTTGCTGTGGCATAGACCTACAACACATGGACTGCCTCGATGCATATTTTTGAAGTTGTCGTGCCTGGGGTGTGGCTAGACTACGAGGATCAGGAGTGGGTAGAAAACGTCGAGCCACTGCTCCGCATGATGGAATCGCAGTTCATCGACGCCAACCTGGCACTCAACCTATTTGAGAACTCCGAGCGTGAATATCTACGACGGCCTAGCCGGGAGGATCGAGACCTCCAGTGGAAGCGCCGATTTGAAATTCGGCAAGCCGTTGAAGCTGAGCAAATAGGCGCCGCGAACTATGATGCTCAGGCAGTAGCATTGGAGTCTGAGGTCCGCTTCAAGCGCGAGCGATGGGCCGCTGGACAGCAGCCCAGGGAATTCCAGCATCATACATCCTTGCTCTACGCAAGGGCTTTTCTGTATGCGTTAGATGGCTTTGACAAGGCTCTGAAGGTTCTTGCGAAAACCCCAGATGTGCCCATGGACGCTGCAGAGCAGTTCAAGCGGATGGGTGAGAAATTTCCCTGCCTGCGCGGCGTCCGCAACACAGCGCAGCACCTCGAAGATCGTATTCGTGGATTAGGTGAACCAGCTGGACGAGGCAAGCCATGTCCTCCACTCGACCTTCAGCCAATGGAGAACGAGATTGCGCATGCACCCGCTGGTGGAGTTCTATTTACGAATTGTCTCAGCGGTTCAAACTATGGATCGACCATGGCAGACGGGCACTATGGCCAAGTGGACGTTTCCCCTGTGTCGATGGAGGCCCTAAGCGAAATCCTCCACGCGGTGCTCAACGCGTTCGCCTGGACCGGGCCGAAGAGACACCTTCCGAGTGCATAAATGAATGCCGCTCGCCACGGCTGGCGCTTTCCCTTCACGTTGTCGCGCCGCTATCATCGCTGGCCATGTGCCACGGATAGAGCGAAGGGATTGTAATGGCGGATCTTTGGGGGCCGTTCAACGGCGTTTATACGGCTTCGGCACCGTTGTTCCCTTGGGCAGCGAGCCTCCCCAGTTTCGATGCTGGCGTTTGGGGTAGCGCAGTGATCAGTGCTGCTTTCGGTGCCGGTGTTGGTGCCTGGATGGCTGGGCACATTGCTCGAAAGGCCAAGCTAAGGGACGAACTTCTCGCCGAGTTCCGGAGCATCGACGTAGCCATCACGCTGTGCACATCAGTCACAGAGGTGGCCGGTGGCATGAAAATACAGTACGTGTCGGATTTCCTGCGCACATATGAAGCCAACCGAGAAAAGTTTGAGGCACATAATGCGTCCGGGAAACCACTAGCCTCATTTTCGCTCCGCATTAACCAGATGAAGCTTCCTACCTTCGACCCTCCCGTGGATGAGTTGCAGGGGCTAGTTCTAAAAAATATGAGCATCTCCCCCAACGGCGTGAAATCCATGCTTGCTCTAATCCAAGCTGTTGGAAATCTCAATTGGACCACGGAGGGCCATAACTCCCTCATAGAGATGTTCCAGCACGGGGGCTTGCCAAAAGGGTTCACCGCTGACCATTACTATTTCGAAATTCCGGTTGGGGGCATGGTCAACACCCAATACGGTACGTCGGTTCGAGGTATAGCGAAGTACACTGATGACGTGCTTTTTTTCGCTGATAAGCTTGCTGGCTGTCTCACTGAGCGAGGTGTGAAGGTCCGAGATCGCTACGAGAAACTCACTGGCGAAAAGTACCTTGTTCGCAAGACTTTCACCGCTGATGGCCATGGTGATTTGATTCCCACCGATGAGGACTATGAGCCGTGGATGAGGGGGTGGGAGCGGGATTTTAGCGAGGCCATTAGGAAGCGCAGATGGTGGCAGTGGAAGCGCAAGTAAGGGCATCCCTGCCCATCGGTGCACAGGTCATCGGCCACGCTTCCCTGGGCTTGGCTTGCGCTTGCCAGTGGTTGGGTGGGACTTCTGGAAGTAGTCCGAACCCTTGGGTTGTTTCCGGCTGGTGCCGGGGCGTTTGTCAGTAGTCATCGCTCACTTCCTCATCATGTTGTGCCAGGCTGGCACAGTTGTCGTCATCGTCGCGGACCGGTAGCATCCTGAGTGGCCAGCCGAACAGCTCGGCCCTCAGTCCCTGCAGTACCTCGTCAACCGTCAGACCCTGGCCGTCAGCCCATAGGCCGGCGCGCATACCACGCAGGACGGCCCGACGCTGACGTTTAAGGACCTCGTTCTTACCCAGCTCAACGTCGAGCTGCAGGGCTGCGAGGCCCTGCATGATGCGGTCGCCGCGTGTGGCGCGACGTGTGGGGATGATTGGACTATCCATGGCTCACCCCCTCAAAACGGCATCGGCGTGGCGCTGCGCTTCATGGACTCGAACAGCTGATCAAACTCATCGTTGCTCATGCTGGCAACATCCTTGGCGGTGAGTCGACCACGCTGATCCGGGGCACGGCCAGCAGCTGGCACAGTGGACAGGCTGGTGTTTGGTGCTTTCCGTGGCTGATCACCACCTGGCACACGCTGACCTGGGGCGAATCCGAGCGCCTGCGCTTTCTCGTAGATGTGCCTGGCTGGGTCGATACCCTGCTGCCGGCACTGCTGGACGAAGGCCACACCGGCTACCTGTTCCAGCTGCGCCAGCATCGCCGGGTTGGCACCGGGGTACATGCGGGCAAGCTCAGCCTGGGCGTACTGGTGCACATGCTGGTAGGCCGCGTCGTAGGCTTCACCGCCGACTTCCTCCCGCATCGCGTTTTCACTGGCCGTGACGTCGGGTGCAGCTGCTGCCATTTCACCGCGCAACTGGGCTTCGTACTGCTGGGCCTGAACCTGTTGCTGCACCGCTTGCAGTTGCTGCTGCATCTGCGCCTGGACCGCTTCGACATGGCCTTGCGGGTCGTCCTCGAAGTTCGGGATTTGGGCCTGTTGCTGCTGGGCCAGGAACTGCTGCACCTGCAACTGGTGTTGCTGCAGCTGGACGTTCTGCTGGTGCAGTGCGGTCAACTGCTCGGCCATCGCCCGAAGTTCGGCCTGGTGTTGCTGGTCTACGGACGGGGCTTGTCGCTGTGGTGCAGCGTCCCGCACGGCATCCGGGTCGGCGTCTTCGGCCAGATGCTGGTCACGTCGCTCGGCGTGCTCGGCGTAGCGTTCTACGTCGTCAGCCAGCGAATCAGCAACAGGGTGGTCCATGTCGATGTCAGGCATGCCAACTGTGCCAGTCGCATACGCTGCAACGTCTGCCAGCACATCATGTTCTTGGTCGCTCATTTCGAAGCACCTCGGGTGGAAGTGGTTTTGACGTGTACGGCTGGAAGCTCAAGCGCCGGGGCTGTCTTCGCCTTACGGGCTGGGGCGACAGAGCCGGGATACCGGGCGGCGAGTTCGGCGGCGGCTACTTTGTTGGCTTCCTGCTGACGCTGCTCGACCTCGGCAACCAGCTCGCGGGCGATCTTGCGTTGCAGCTCGGCTTCCTTGAGGCGAGCGCGGTAGCGGTCCAGCTCAACGCTGGTGATCGGCGTGCGGTTGATCTGCATGTTGTCCAGCCCCACGGTGCCGGTGCGCACAGCTTGGCGCTCACCAATCTGGATACGCTTGCACCACAGCAGCATCAGGCCTTCGGCCTGGCCTACACTGCGGGCGGTCAGTTGCGTCGGCGCTCCAGGGCAAAACTGTGCAATGTCCACCACCGGCTGATCGAAGGTGAGGACGTAACGCCCGTCACCCAGCGGGGCCATCTTGCACCGCGACAGGTCGAGGCAATACACGTCGGCGTCTCGGCGTAGCTGGCAGAGCAGACCCGCATCGAAGTTCTGCATCGTGGCTTGTGTTTCGACGTTCATTTCTTGGTTACCTCGGGTTTGATGCTACTTTTCAAGCGGTCGAATGGGCCGCGTTTGCCTGCTGTGAGCCACGGAGTCAGCGCGACCTTGATCGCGTTGCGGGCGCGGGTGACAACCTTGTCCAGGGCCTCGCGGCGCTGGTCATCGTCCATGTTCTGCCATGTCTTGCTGCGCATCAGCACAGTGGCGTCACGGTGGATAAGCTGGCCGGTCACTTGGTCGCGTTCGTACACCTGTTCGGCGGTGAGCGTGTGCTTGATCTTGCCGCTGGTGAAGTGGTCCTGCTGCCTACCGGGGGCCCAGCCGAGACGTGCAGCTTCTTGACGCACAGGGTCGTCGCTGGGCTTGGTGCGGGTGATCGGTCCAAGGCCGTGCCATTGGCGTTCGTTTTCTTCCATGGGGGCGCCGAAATGGTCCAGCTTGATGGGCAGGGATTCGCGCAGGAATGGCGTTCTCAGCTTGAGCTGGTCGGTGAAACTCTTGTAGTCCGCCTGCCGTTTGTAGTCGTCGCCAATGCGGGCGGCCTGTGCGCCAATGGTCCACGGGTTGACCAGCGTTGCGGCGGTGCTGTTCACCCAGCCGGCGCCGTACCGATCAGGGTCGGTGATTGCCTGCATTGCTTTGGACAAGCCCTGCAGCCACGTCTTCGACAAGAAGTTGCCAGATATGGCCTTGGTGAACGCAGCTGCGGTCGCGTCGCCGTCCTGATAGTTCTGGTACACATCAGCGCTGATTCCCAGCAGCGTGGCGAACGGCTCGATGCGGGCATATGAGTACCACTCGCCACCGATCTTGATGCTAAGCGGCTGGTTGCCGGCTGCCAGCCACGCCTTACGGGCGTTGTCGTCCTGCGGACCTGCGCCACTCAGGACGCCAGCAGCTGCACCCAGGGCACCGAGGGAGTAAATCAGTGTGCCGATGGCCTGCCGCGCCAGTACCTGCTCATGTGATGCGTCACCTGCCTTGTACGCCTCCCGCGAATCCTTGAGTAAGTAGGTCAGGAGCGGGGTGTGCTTCACGTTGTACGCCAAGATCTTCCCAGGTGTCTTAAAGAACGGGGCCGGAATGTTGCCAAGTCCCAATGGAATTCTGTTCTTGGCGCCGTTCAGCATGTTGATGACGACACCCGACTTGTCAGTGAAGGTCTGGAACTCGGCAGCGGCCTTGATGTTTTCCTTCATTTTCTCGGTGGGGTTGGCCACCAGGTCCTTGACCCGAGCACCGAGTGCGTCACCCTCCAGGCCTTCGCTGGCAGCGGTGCGGTAGGCGAGCGAGTAGGTTTCCATGCCGAAGTTGATCGCCTTGAAGAAAGCGTCAGCAGCACCGAGGGCGCGCAGCGGCACACCCCAGTACTTCTGCCCCAACATATCGCTACGGTACACGTCATTCTTGGCGTTGGTGCTGGCCTCATATTCAGTCTCGCGGCCGCTCCAGCTATCGGTAAACGCTCTGGCACCGCTGCTGATGCCGTCGACGAAGCCCCTGATCTGGTAGGCGGGCTCAGCCAAGTAGGTTTCGCCCTGGAGTCCTACAGCGCGCTTGCCAGTGCCGATGAGGCCGGCCACACCACGGGTTGGGATGTTCAGCAAGGCGTTGGCCAGGTTGCTGGCCGAGTTCACGATATGGGTGTCAGGGCCAGACAACAGTGCTGCCTTGTAGTAAGTCCAGAACATGTCAGTACCGGCCTTGGTCGCCAACTTGTTGGCCGACTTCACACCCCCCGAACGGGCCGCGTTCACCAATGCGTCGGCCATGTCCTTGGCTTTGTCTATCCCCCCTACAGCTTCCAGCAGGGCGGTAGCGCGCCGGCCGGTTTGGACGTTCATGCGCTGGATGTTCAAGGCCCGGCCCAGTTCGGCACGGCTGCCCATGACGGCGCTTTGCGCGGTGCGCAGATCATCCAGAGCCAGCATGAAATCAGAGGCCACGGCGTCATCGCTCTTGCCTGCATTCGACAGCTCGGACATCTTGTTGGCAAGGTCGAGGGTGCGGGTGGTTTGCTGCTGTAACAGCCGGGTGGCTGCCAGATGGTCTTCCGCATTCAGCGGCTGCCCAAGTCGACGGGCTTTCATCTTGGCAATAGTGGTGCCCGCCAGGTCCGCGAGCTGACCAGTTTCTTCCCACGTCATTTTGCCCCGGCGTGCGGCTTCGATGCTTGGCTCGTCAGGGCGCAGTAAGGCCAGACTGCTATCCATCTGCTGCTCGTCCATACCCATGGAGCGGAACAGCGGGCGAACGTCTTGGCTACCGGCGAATGGCACAGGTTGCGGCGCTGGCTGCTGCGCGACTGGAGCCGGTGCAGGGGTTGCCATGGCCTCGGCCTGTTGCGTTGCAGTTGGGGCCACTGGCGGTTGTTCTACAGGGGTGTTCATGTTCGGGCGGCGCAGGCCGGCAGCACCACCCATGGCTCCGCCGACCACACCCCCCAAGACCATCTGCTTGGTGACGCCTTCCATAGCTGGGCGGTCTTGGGCCAGATTCGACAAGACCTGCTGTTGCCCGGACTGTGTGAGTTCTTCCAAGCTTTCCAGGCCGGTGCCGACCAGCGCACGCTGAACTAGGCTGCGGGCTACATCCACGCCACCTGCGCCGGCCAACTGCGCGTCGATATCCATGACCCCGAGCTTGCGACCAATGCGGGCTCCGGCCATGCCGAGCAAACCGGTACCAAGGCCGCTGCCAATCGCCAAGCCGGTCTGGCCAAGTGTTAGGCCAGGGGTGCCCTTGGCTTCGTTGTCCTGCACAGTTTGGGAGGCTTGCTGACCGGCAGCGACGAGGCCTTCACCGCCACCCGTACCGAGCAACCCGGCGAGGCCGCCACTAGCGCCGAGTCCTTTCGCACCGAGTGCAACACCGCGACCGATGCCGCCACCGAGAATCATGGATGGTGCGCTTTCGACAATGGCGTGTGGTACCAGCGACGGGTTGTCACGCAGTGCCTGGAGCGTGCCACTGATGCCCTGTGCGCGGTCGAGTTGCTGCATTGCCTGCTGGTGTTCAGGCGTAGCCATGCGGTCGAGTTCTGCGCGACGGCCTGCCGGGTCATAGCCGTATGCGGCCTTGAGCCCAGGCGACACGCGCCCACCCGTGGCGATATCACCCAACCCGACAATGCCTTCGGCGCCACTGAGCATGCCCTTGGACAGGGACAGGCCGTAGTCATCGAGCGTCAGCGCTTTCTGGCGCAGACCATCAGGCAGCAGGTTGTTTGCGTTGCCCGTCATCAAGCCGGACAGCAGACCCATGATGCCCGTTTGTTGCGGCTGCGCGGCTGGCACAGACTGGGCCGGGGCTTCGTCGTCGAAGCTATCACCAAACGCGCTTAGCCGCGGCGCTTGTGGCGCTGGCGGTTTAGGCGCAACAGGACCAGCCGCTGTGCTGTCGTCGAGTTCGTCACCGAACGCAGAAATGGCCATGTCATCACCGCTTGGTCGCCACCCGACCGGACGCCGGGTCAAGGTACTGGGTGCCACTCGGCAAGGCGTCGTATTCGGCCTTGGTCAGTGGCTCGGCAATCTTGGGTTGTCCCGGCTTGCGAGTGCCCAGTTTATGAGCAGCGCCTGGAACAGAACCGGCTGCGGTCATCGGCATGACACCAACAGGTTGCTGCGGTTGCGGCATGTAGGACTGCAGGCCACCGGTGCCCGGCAGGCTGGATACGTCGGCTTCATCAGCACCGAGCATCGCGGCCTCTGCGGCGTCAGCACCGGTTGCGGCGGCCTTGGCTTTGCGACCTGGGCTGTACTGGTTGAACGGCTCGCCATACTTTTCGTACTGGCCGGTCTGCGGGTTGAGCACATGGCGTTGCATCAGCCCTTCGCCCAAGGGCTCATCGAGGACCTGGCGCTGGGTCGGCATGCGTGGGCCAGAAGACTGACCTTGGTGCGCCTGCCGGGTATCGAACTGGCTTTGCTGTTGTTGCAGCTGGGCGGCGCGGTGGGCCTGCAAGTTGTCGCCAGCCTGAGCGCGCAGCACGGTGGTGGGGTCAAGCCCCGCCTGAGCCAACATCTTTGCCAACGGCCCCATCTGCTCCAGCACGGCAGGGTCTTGGAACGCAGCCTGCTGGCGCTGTTGCTGGTCAGCTTTGCGCTGGGCGGCTTCCTGCTGCATGGCCATTTGCTGGACCTGCTGCTGCATCATCTGCTGGCGGTACTGTTGCAGGGCTTGGCTGTGCTGGATCTGCTGCAACTGGGTGGCCGTGCCGCCAAGGGCCTGCCCCATACGTGCACCGAAACCGGGGTTGCCTTGCTGCGGCCCGCTCGCGGCGAGCATCTGTAGGCCAGCCAGCATTGCCGGATTCTGGAACAACTGGTTGAGGCTGTCGCCCTGGAGAATGTCAGAAAAGGCCATGTCAGTTACTCCCCCCGGCAACCTGCCGGATCAATGCAAGGTGTGTTGCCCGCTGGCGCGTTCGGCCAAAGCGGCCTGGATAAGTCGCGGGTCTACGGTGCCCAGTAGCGAGCAGATGCCGGTGGCAAGGCTGTCGTAGTGCTCGCTGACTGGCACAGTGTGTTGTGGGGTCGACAGGCTGCCGTAGGAGCTGACACCGCCAGTGCCCGTGGCCATCGCCAACAGTGTGTCGAGTCCGCGCTTGCGCGCCGGGAAAGGAATGATTTTGGCGGTCATGGCTGCGATTCCTCGGTAGCGGGGTGGCGTCTGGTACGGCGGCGGTCGATGAGTTCGTTGTGTTCGTGGATCTGGTCGAGCACCGCTTGGGCGACGGCGGGGTCGAGGTCTTGCAGGTCTTCGTCATCGCGGACAAGGACGTGTTTGTCGTTGACCTGAACGATGCGCACAGATGCGCCCATTGCCAGGGCCAAGCGCAACCTGACGACGGCTTCGCTCAGGTGCCCGGTGCGGGCGACGATCAGGGCGGCGAGGTCGTCAATGTCGAAGGCCTTCTGCGGTCTGCCACGGCTACCTGTGTGCACAGGGTGGGTCGGCGGCAGGGAGTCGGCGTGGCGGGCGAAGTACTCGGGGCAAAGGTCTGCCAGGGCGGCGATTTGCGTCAGGCTGATGGCGGCGGTTGGCGAGTTCATTCGGTTGGCCCTCGTAGGAGTTTTCCGACTGAGGATCACAATAATGTTATAACGGTGCGAACGTCAAATGGTTCTTGCTATTCAGTCTTGAATGTGGTATTAGCGTCGAATCCATTCGGGGCTTAAATTTAAGTCGTATCGTTCTTAAATTATTCCTTATGGCACAGTTACTTACGGATTTTAATGCAGACTTACAACGATTCTAAATTTGAGTATCGTGGCTTTTAGTTGAGGGTTTTCGACGATACTACTTGGAATTTTTCTGACGAACGGTAGTGGTGGCTGAGGGTTTTGAGTGATGGCGAAAGGCCATGGCTGCGGATTTCTGGCGGGAATTTTTGGGAAAATTTTCTAGGGACTCACTGGCAGATAACGTATTGAACGACGCTCACGAGGACGCACCCCCGGCACCCACCCCTCGACATTCAGCCTCCTGGCCAGTTTTCCCAGGCACAGCCAGTCACCCCGGCAATCTCCGTTCTTCCGGCGCTGACTTGCCCAGATATCGACGATGATTTCCAGGCCCACCCCTATTTTCTGCAGCACTGCGGGCTACGCTTGGCTACTGGACTGACCTGGGAGCGACCATGGATAAGCCAACAGTTACAGCAGATACCCTTGAGCTGATCCTGCTGAACCAGCAAGCGCTGCGCGCAGGCATTGAGGAACTGGCACTGTGGATACGACAGAGGGGAGCAGAGCCTGCAGCTGACAATGTGATGATCGCCCTGCAAACCCTGGACGTGAACGCCGAGGGCATTGCCCGTGGGATTGAGGTGTTGAGGGAGCGCTCCTAATTGACACAATGAAAGACTGTCAATTAGAGACGACCGATGGTTATTGACCTCTACCGATTTTGAGAACTACCTTGTAATTGTGTCAATTAGGTAGGCCAACAAACTCAAGGGGTCAGCCATGCAATTGGTCGAAGCGGTGAAGACGAAGGAAGGTATCGAGCTGGTCCGGCGCAAGTTGGAACTCAATGCCAGAGGCAACGAGCTGTACGCCGATATTTGGAAGTTCGGTATCAACACGGCGCTGCGGATCAGCGACCTACTGGAAATCACGCTGCAGGAAGCACAGAGCGGCCAGCTGCGCATCGTGGAGGGCAAGACCGGCAAGCCACGCACCATCAAGCTGAATGAGGGGGCGCAGGCCATCGTCAAGGCGCGCTCAGCGCCTGGCAGGGTCTACCTGTTCGAGGTGGACAGCAATCGCGCCAAGGGCAAGCCAGTGAGCCGGGCTGCCGTGGCCAAGGCGTTCAAGGACGTGGGTGATGAATTAGGCATCGCACTTGGCACACACAGCATGCGCAAAACACGGGGGTGGATGATGCACAGGGAGGGAATGTCCATCGAGCTGATCTGCAAGGTGCTGAACCACTCGAGCCCTGCCGTGACCATGGCCTACATAGGGCTCACGGCGCAGGACGTGGCAGATACCTATGACCAGTTCGTACTGTGATCTGGCGTCGGGGCAATGGAGTGCCCGCGAGCATCGTCGTGTTTAGCGCAATGGGGTGCCTTAAAATTATTTAGCGCGCTAACGGTAGTAAGGTAGGAAGGTTTTTGCACTATTTGCTTATACATACGTAGTACAGGCATATAGCACAGGATATATATCTACCTTCTTCTTCTCCTTCGTTAAATTGTGCAAAAACCTTACTACCTTACTACCGAGCCCCTAAAACCACTGTGCTAGAGGCCATCTACTCGGTAGTAAGGTTTCTGAAAAAACCTCCTACCTGCTTCCTACCTTGGCTCAAAACCTTCCTACCTCAATCATGAAATCCCGATATTTATCGACTTGTGCCAAAGCGCGTCGGCCTCGGTAGTAAGTTTCCATGCCCCGGTAGTAGGTTCGGTAGTAGGTTTTTGCGACCAAACCTTCCTACCGCAAAGCCCTAAATTCCCGCCAGTATCGTCACCCTCATGACTCCTTTTTCAGCCCCAGTATCCGTGCAGCGTGCAGGTAGTCGTTCAGGCCCAAGCGCTTGATATCTCGATGCTCGCCCGGTAGGTCGGTCAGTGCGTTCTCAGCCTCGGTTTTGGTCACCCCGTAGTTCGCCTTGTAGTACAGCTGTTCGATGTAGTTCGCCCACTTCACCATGGCTTCCTTTCGTTGCGGTAGCAGTCGTGATCGGGCGTAGGTGGCCCCAAGGCTCCCAGGCATGCGGTGCCCAAGCTGCAGTTCTAGTAGAAGCGGATCGATTTCCAGCACCTCTTCGCCCAATGAGCGGAATGTCGATCTGAATCCGTGGCTGGTGATGGCGCCGATTGGATAGCCAAGCTCTGTTCGCAGCCGCCGCAACAAGGTTTCACTGGCGATGTGCTGGCCGAAGGTGCCCGTCGATGGGAATACCCAGTCCGGCACGGATGTGGTCGTGTCGGTGGCGAATTTGCCGAAGGGCGCAGCGCTCAATGCAGCGCGTTGGTTCATTGCCTGGCTGTAGTCGCGCAGGTTGTTCAGCTGTGCCAAGGCCTGGGGCGGGAGTGGCACCGTGTGCATCTGGCCGGTCTTGGGTACTTCGTAGGTCCATTCGGTCTTGGTGAAGTCGATCTGGCTCCAACGCATGGCACACAGCTCGCTGGGGCGGGCAGGGAGCAGCAGCAACAGCCAGAGCGCCGATATCGCACAGTCGCTGCCGCTGTTGCTGAGGGCGTCCAGGCGGCGGATGTAGTCAACCAGGTCATCTTCCTTGATCAGCCCGGCGTGATGCTTGGTCTTGGGCTTGGCATCAAGCATGTCTTCGCGGCCGATGGCGACGTTCTGGGTCACGTACTCGTGGCTCATGGCGTGGGCGAGGATCTTTCTCAGTAGACGCAGGGCTTCGCGCTGCATGACTGGCGAGTCCTCTATGCGGTCGAGGACGGTTTTCACGTGCCTGACGACAATGTCCTTGACGTGCAGTTTGCCGACCACAGGCAGCAGGTGGTTCTTCAGTACGCCGCGACGGCCAGCGATGGTCTTGGGTTTCAGGTGGGCGTGCCGCTTCATCCACTGCTCGGCCACCTTGTCAAAGGTCCAGCCAGCCTTGGCACGTTCTTCTTCCTTCCGAGCATTGCGGGCTACAGTTGGGTGCACACCTTGGGCTATGTCCGCTTTCGCCAGCAGTGCCTGGCGACGTGCTTCATCAAGCGTCACGTCCGGGTAAACGCCGATAGCGAAGGGGATCTCTTTGTCATGCAAGAAGCACTTGAGCCGCCACTTTGGTGCGCCACCGTCTATAAGGAGATATAGGTTTTTTATGCTGCCTTCGGGGAATTTGCCGCGTTCACCTGACGCAAGAATGGCGGCAATGCTGATATCACTGTCGGCCAGCGGCTTGGTGGGTTTTCTAGGCATGGGGTGACCGTTGAGAATGGGATAGCGGATATCCCTTACGATATCCTTTCAGATCCCTTGCGGTCCACCGAAAATAGGGATACTGTTATTCTACGGCGGTGGTCAAGCCCAGCAAATACAGGAGGTTTCCAGTGTTTGGCGTAAATCTAAGACACATGCTTGACTCCAATCGCAAATCTGATTTGGTAGAAATCCAGCGCAGCCAACAGGCATTGGCCAATGCACAAGCCAAACTGGCGGCAATCAGCCGGTCGATGGCGATGATCGAGTTCGCCCCCGATGGCACCATCCTTGATGCCAACGAGCGTTTCTGTCAGGCCATGGGCTACAGCGTCGATGAACTGCGGGGCAAGCACCACCGGCTGTTCTGTGAGCCGGACTACGCCAAAAGCGCCGAGTACCAGCAACTGTGGCGCGAACTCGGGCAGGGCAAAGCCATCAGCGGTACTTTTGAGCGCATCGACAAGGCCGGCCGCGAGGTCTGGCTGGAAGCCAGCTACATGCCGGTACTGGATGAGCAGCGCCAAGTCACCAGCGTGATCAAGGTGGCATCCGACATCAGCCAGCGGGTGGTGCTGGAGCACGAAAGCGAAAGCCTGCTCAAGGCCATCAGCCGTTCCATGGCAGTGATCGAATTCACCCCGCAAGGCCGGGTGATCAAGGCCAACCAGAACTTCCTCGACACCATGGGCTACCGCCTCGATGAAGTGGTTGGCCGCCACCATGGGCTGTTCTGCCTGGCGCATGAACGTGAGTCGGCCGAGTACCGTGGGTTCTGGGCTTCGCTGAACCGTGGCGAGTACCACTCGCACCGCTTCGAGCGCGTCAACAAGCAAGGCCAGACCGTGTACCTCGAAGCGTCCTACAACCCGATCTTCGACAGCAAGGGCCGCCTGTACAAAGTGGTCAAGTTCGCCAGCGACATCACCCACCAGGTCTGCACCCAGCAAAGCGCTGCAGACGCTGCCCATGCCAGTTCGGTGCAGACCGACGCCTGCGCGCGCAAGGGTACCGAAGTGGTGCAGCAGACGGTGCAGGTGATCGAGCAGATTTCCCAGGAACTGAACGACGCCGCGCGCAGCATCGATGCGGTGAGCAAGCAGTCGGATGTGATCGGGCAGATCGTGCTGACCATTCGCGGCATTGCCGATCAGACCAACCTGTTGGCCCTTAATGCAGCGATCGAGGCAGCCCGTGCCGGCGAGCACGGGCGCGGCTTTGCCGTGGTGGCGGACGAGGTGCGAAGCCTGGCCGCGCGAACCAGCAAGGCCACCCTGGAAATTGTCGATGTGGTTCGGCAGAACCACGACCTGTCGCTATTGGCCGTGGCCAGCATGCAGTCGAGCCTGAACCGCACCGGTCACGGCGTGGCATTGGCCAATGAGGCCGGTACGGTAATCATGGAAATTCAGCAAGGCTCGCGGCACGTCGTGGATGCCATCAGCCAGATCAGCTCGACGCTGCAATTGCATTGAGCGCATCGCGCATCTCGTCAAGCAATGCCTGCAGGCTGGTTTGCAGTTGCGCGCGCTGTTCGACAGTCGGTAAGCCCTGTGCGTGGGCGCGTTCGATGGCTTCGCAGTCGTTGACTACGGTGCGCACCCTGATCATCTTGGCGCCGCCCTTGATGCGATGGGCCAGGGTGTGCACAGCCTCATCAGGTGCGTCGTCAGCCAGTGCGCTCAAGGCGGCCAGGTCTTCTCCCACGCTGATCGACAGTTGTTCGAGCAAATGCCGCGTCAACTGTTCGTCGCCCTGGGTCAGGTGGCGCAATTCGGCCAGGTCGAACCCGGTGTGGCGTGGTGTCGGCGACTGCTGTTGAGGGTGGACTTGTGGGAGATGGTTCTTGAGTGCACGCAGGCCAATCGGTTTGAACAGGCATTCGTCCATGCCGCTGGCCAGGCAGCGGGCACGCTCCTCGGCCTGGGCGTTGGCGGTCACGCCAATAATCCGGCTTGCAGGCAGGTCGCGCTCACCCTCCAGGGCGCGAATGCGCCGGGTGAGTTCGTGGCCGTCCATGACCGGCATGCTGCAATCGGTAATCACCAGGTCGAAGCGCGCGGCCTGCCAGTGTGCCAGGGCGATTTCGCCATTCTCCGCCAAGGTCACGCGATGGCCCAAGGTATTCAGTTGTCGCTCCAGCAACAACAAGTTGGCAGGGTAGTCGTCGACCACCAGAATATTCAGCGGGCCACTGCTGCTCTCTTGTGCCGGCAGGTCCCGTTCGGCCTGTGTCGGTGCAGTGCAGGTGGGCAGTTGCAGGTTGACTTGGACCCGGGTACCGACGCCCTCGACGCTCTGCAGGGTCAAGGCGCCGCCCATCAATTCGACCAGGGTACGGCTGATGACCAACCCCAGGCCTGCACCCTGGCGGGTTCTTGGGCCCTCGGCCTGAACGAAGGCATTGAACAGCCGGGCCTGGTCGGCGGGGCTGATGCCGATGCCTGTGTCGCGCACATTCAGTGTGATGGCCAGCATGCCGTGGTCGGCAACGTTGGGCAACAGCAGGCTCGCCTGCACTTCACCACGGTTGGTGAACTTGATGGCGTTGCTGATAAGGTTGGACAGAATCTGCTTGAGCCGCAGCGGATCAGTCAGCACCCAGACCGGTTCTGCGGGCATTTCGCCGTGCAGATGCAGGCTTTTGGCCCGTGCATTGCCTTCGAACACCCGCAGCGTGGAGCGCACCAGCTCCACAAGGTCGGCGGGCACTGGCTGCAGGCTGATATGCCCGGATTCGATACGGGAAATGTCGAGGATATCGCCAATCAGCTCGAGCAGGCCAATGGCCGAATCGTGTGCGGTTTGCAAGGTCTGGGTGTCACACCGGCCGCCGCGGCTGTCCACCAACGCCATTTCCAGCAGACCGATCACGGCATTCATCGGGGTACGGATTTCATGGCTCATGGTGGCCAGGAAGGTGCTTTTGGTCTGGCTGGCCTGTTCGGCGTCATCCTTGGCCTGGCGCAGCTGTTCAAGCAGCCCGCGGCTCAGCGCCAGCTGTGCCTGCAGCGCGTGCTGAGCATCGGTACGCTGGTTGATCAGCTTGCGCAGGTAGCTGTTCCAGAACACCACCCCGGCCAGCAGCAGGGCCGACAGTACCAGCACCTGCAAGGCCAGGGTGCGGTAGTCGCGCCATGGGCTGTCACTGACCAGGGTGCTGGTGCGCCAGCGGTTGATCAGTTGGTCAAGCTCTTCGGGCGGAATGCTCAGCAGTGCCTTGTCGAGGATGGCTTGAAGCTGGGGCTGGTCGGCGGCGACGGCGAATGCGGCAATGGCCGGTTGGTCGTCGAGCACGCTGGCGATGCGCAAGCGGCCCTTGAACACGTGGCTGATGTAGTAGGCCGCATTGATTTGGTTGCTCAGTGCCGCGTCGGCGTTGCCATTGACCACCGCCTCCATCAGGCCGAGCGGGTTGTCCACTTCGATCAGGCTGGCCTGCGGGTAGCGTTGCTGCAACATGGCCCGCTGCGGTGAGCCGCGCACCAGGGCAATTCGCTGGCCGTTCGAGGCCATGGCCTGTACAGGCGATGCCTGGTCGCTGCGGGTGACCAGCACCCGTGGGCTGACCAGGTAGGGGCGGGTAAAGCGCAGTTGCTTCACGCGCTCCGCGCCATAGCCGAGGGCACCGATCATCAGTGCATCGCCTCGCTTCAGGCGTTCAACCATGGCGTAGGCCGACGTGCTTTCGATGGGGTTGAAGTGCAGCCCTGTACGCAACCCGATCTGCTTGAGCAGGTCGAGAGTAATGCCGCTGGGGTGATGCTGGGCGTCGTTGAAAGTCAGTGGCGCCAGCGAAGTATTGATCAACACGTTAACGGTGGGGTGCTCGGCGATCCAGGCTTGTTCTTCGGCACTGAGGGCGCTCAGGTGACGCTGCAGTAGCAGGCTGGTGTTGCCGCTGCTCCAGCGGCGCAGAATGTTCAGGCGCTCGCTTTCGCTGATGCGCGCCAGCGCCTTGTCGACCAGTTGCAGCAAGCGCGAGTGGTCGTTGGCCACGGCGAAGGCGAAGACCTCGGGGGGTACATGGGAAAAATGGTCGACTTTCAACGCGCCCTGAAAGCTTTTTCCGATAGTGAAATCGGTGCTGAGGGCATCGCCCAGGTAGGCGTCTGCCTCACCCAGCTCGACCGCCGCAAGCCCGGCCAGCGTGGAACGGTACAGGCTCAACTGTGCCTTGGGGTAGAGGCTGCGTACGCTGCTGGCTGGCAAGTAGTGATCAACCATGGCCAGGCGCATGCCGGCGAGGTCGGGCGTGCTTTTCAAGCTGCGCCCTTCTCGGGTGACGATCACCGGCAGGTCGTCAGCGTAGGGGGTACTGAGGCTGAGCTGAGCATCTGCCGCCTCGAAGCCGTTGGAGCTGCCGAGCAGGTCGATGCGGCCATCACGCAAGGCGGTGATTGCCTCGTGGCGGCTGTCGAAGCGACGTACTTCGATGGCTATGCCAAGCTGTTCGCCGATGATGCCGGCGTAGTCGGCGCTCAGGCCCTCATAGTCTTGTTGGCTGACATTGATTTCAAACGGCGGGTAGTCGGGGCGCGAAGTGCCCAGTACCAGGCGTTGACGTTGTTGTAGCCAGTGGCGGTCGTCGGCGGACAGCGTTAGCGGGGCGGCGGCGCTGACCGAGCGGGCCAGCAGTTGGCGGGGTTCGCTGCTGGCCAGCAGCGCACTAGCGTTGGCCAGGCCGATGGCCAAAAGGGCGCTCGCCAGCAGCTGCTTCATGGTAGTCGGGTGCTCAAAGGACGCTGTTACGCTTGGCCAGGTCGACCATTTCAACCAGTGATTCAGTCTTGAGCTTTTCCATGATTCGGCCCCGATACGTGCTGATGGTCTTGGCGCTGAGGTTCATGCAGGTGCCGATATTCTTGTTGTTTTCACCGCGCGCCAGGCGCCGCAATACTTCCATTTCGCGGTTGGAGAGGCTGGCCAGGCGTACTGGCTCGCTTTCCAGCGAATTGCTGTTGACCGACATCTGTGGAAAGGTTGAATAGCCCTTGACCAGGGCCTTGAGGGCAAACAGCAGCGCTTCGTGGTCCTCTTCCTTGGTGACGAAGGCGCCGATCCCGGCATCCAGGCAGCGGCGCACATACAGGTCGGTGGCCTGGCCAGTCAGCACCATGATCTTCGGCGCCGGCTCCAGACACTGCAGGCGCTTGATGACTTCCATGCCGTCCAGGCCAGGCAGGCCGATATCGAGAATGACCACGTCCGGGCGCAGCCTGCGAGCCTCCTGAGCCACTTCACTGCCATCGCCAACTT
>NZ_BCBQ01000104.1:0-19034 GCF_001320885.1 Pseudomonas sp. NBRC 111140 | reverse complement strand
CACAATGCAGCAACGCCTCGCGGATTTCCTCGACCGTACAGCCATTGTTCAACGCCCCGCGCACATGCCCCTTGAGCTCCTGCGGGCACTTCAGTGCCGTCAGCGTGGCCAAGGTAATCAGGCTGCGAGTCTTCAGAGGTAGTCCGTCACGCGCCCACACACTGCCCCAGGCATGTTCATTGACGAAGTCCTGCAGCGGCTGGGTGAAGTCGGTGGCATTGCCCAGTGCGCGATCGACGAATGCATCGCCCATTACCTGACGGCGAATTTGCTCGCCGGTCTTGTTGCTATCAGCCATGTTGTTTTCCTTAGTGTTGGCGGCGCCAGGCACGTACGGTGGTGTACAGCAACACCATGGCGAGCACCGGCAGTACATAGAACAGCATCAATCGTTCCAGGCGGCCGGCCAGCGGCATGCCCATGGTAAAGGCTGCCACATGCAGGCCATAGACCAGGTACAGGCAAAGAAACACCAGGCCTTCGGCGCGGGTGATGCGGTAGCCGGAATAGAACACTGGCAGGCTCAATAGGGCAACGCCGAGCATTACAGGCAAGTCGAAAGACAGCGCGTTGGGCGAGATCGACAGCGGCTCTGGGGCGATCAGCGCGGTCAGGCCCAGCACGGCCAGCAGGTTGAACAGGTTGCTGCCGATGACCGTGCCCACGGCAATCTCCCGTTCGCCACGCAGGGCGGCAATCAGCGCTGCGGCCAGCTCCGGCAGGGAGGTGCAGACGGCGACGACTGTCAGGCCGATGATGCGCTCGGACAGGCCCAGGTCGGTAGCCACCTCGACGGCGGCTTCCAGCAGTAAGTGGCCCGCCAGGCTCAGCAGGCCAAGGCCGACCAACACCTGCAGCAGCGTGCCTGACCAGAAGCGCCCGGCGCTGGACCTGGCAGCATCCGGGGCGGGGTAAGTGCGTGCATAGTGGCGGGACTGGTGCCAGAGCATTGCCAGGTAACCAGCCAGGCCCAGCAGTAGCAGTGCCCCTTCCACTCGGCCCAGGTGGCCGTTGGTGGACAATGCGTACACCAGCCCGCTGGCGATGATCATCAACGGAATGTCCAGGCGCACCAGTTGGCGTGACACGCGCAGCGGGATGATCAGCGCGGCCAGGCCAAGAATGACCAGGATGTTGAAGATGTTGCTGCCGACCACGCTGCCGACCGCCACATCGGGCGCTCCCTGGTAGGCAGCCTGCAGGCTCACGGTCAATTGTGGCGCGGTACTGCCGAACGCCACCAGGCTCAGGCCGATGATCAGCGGGCGCACGTGCAGGCGCTGTGCCAGGCGCAACGCGGCGCGCACCAGTAGCTCGGCGCCGCCGATCAGCAACAGCAGGGCAATGCCCAGTTGCAGCAGGCTAAAGGTGGGAAGGGTGGCCAGGTCGAAAATGGTCGGACTCCTGTCGCGTCAGTCGCTAAGCCCTTGTACTCGCACGCGCGCTATTCCGCTACGGAGCATGCCGATTTTTTCTGCTGCGGCGCGAGACAAGTCGATCAATCGGCCACGGGTGTGCGGGCCTCGGTCGTTGATGCGTACCACCACGCTGCGCTGGTTGGCCATGTTGGTGACCAGTACGCGGGTACCGAAAGGCAGGCTGCGGTGGGCGGCGGTAAGGCCGTGCTGGTTGAATGGTTCGCCGCTGGCGGTGCGTTTGCCGTGGTGGCGCGAGCCGTAATAGGAGGCGGTGCCCGTCTGGTCGTAACCGCGTGGGTCGATGTCGTGGCTGGCGCAGCCGGCCAGGAAGGAGAAGAGGGCCAGTGTGCCGAGGGATCGTTTTAGCAAGTCAGGTGCTCTCCTAGTGCGGCCATTCGCGGCAACAGCCGCTTCCAAAGCTACGGCGCAGCCCTTGGGCGCGTCGCCGTAGCTTTGGAAGCGGCTGTTGCCGCGAACGAGGGCAAAGCCCTCGCAGCATTACGGGGGTAAAACAATCACCCTTCGAGCTTGGCTTTGAGCAATTGGTTCACCTGCCCCGGGTTGGCCTTGCCTTTGGAAGCTTTCATGGCCTGGCCGACGAAGAAGCCGAACATCTTGCCGCGTTTGGCCTCATCGGCTGCGCGGTACTGTTCGACCTGCTCGGCATTGGCTGCCAGCATTTCGTCGAGCATCTTGTCGATCGCACCGGTGTCGGTAACCTGTTTCAGGCCCTTGCTGTCGATGATGCTGTCGGCATCGCCTTCACCGGCGGCCATGGCCTCGAACACGGTCTTGGCTATTTTGCCGCTGATGGTGTTGTCGCGAATGCGCAGCAGCATGCCGCCCAGTTGCGCGGCGCTGACCGGCGCCTGGTCGATTTCGACACCCAGCTTGTTCAGCAGGCTGCCCAGTTCGACCATGACCCAGTTGGCCGCCAGCTTGGCGTCGCCACCGATCTTCACTACTTCTTCGAAGTAATCTGCCTGTTCGCGGCTGGAGGCCAACACGTTGGCGTCGTATGCCGACAGGCCGTACTGGCTCTGGAAACGCTCGACTTTCTGTGGTGGCAGCTCTGGCAGGCCGGCGCGAATGGTGTCGAGGAAGCTGTCCTCGATCACCACCGGCAGCAGGTCCGGGTCGGGGAAGTAGCGATAGTCGTTGGCTTCCTCCTTGCTGCGCATGGAGCGGGTTTCGTCTTTGTTCGGGTCGTACAGGCGGGTTTCCTGCACCACCTTGCCGCCGTCTTCGATCAAGTCGATCTGGCGTTGGATTTCGCTGTTGATCGCGCGCTCGATGAAGCGGAACGAGTTGACGTTCTTGATCTCGCAGCGGGTGCCGAACTCGGTCTGGCCTTTCGGGCGGATCGACACGTTGCAGTCGCAACGCAGCGAACCTTCGGCCATGTTGCCATCGCAGATGCCCAGGTAACGTACCAGCGCGTGGATCGCCTTGACGTAAGCCACGGCTTCCTTGGCGCTGCGCATGTCAGGCTCGGAGACGATTTCCAGCAGTGGCGTGCCGGCACGGTTCAAGTCGATGCCGGTGGAACCGCTGAAGTCTTCGTGCAGGCTCTTGCCAGCGTCTTCTTCCAGGTGCGCACGGGTTACGCCGATGCGCTTGATGGTGCCGTCTTCCAGGGCGATGTCCAGGTGGCCCTTGCCGACGATCGGCAGGTCCATCTGGCTGATCTGGTAGCCCTTGGGCAGGTCCGGGTAGAAGTAGTTCTTGCGCGCGAACACGTTGCGCTTGCCGATTTCGGCGTCGATGGCCAGGCCGAACATGCACGCCATGCGCACGGCTTCCTGGTTCAGCACCGGCAGTACACCGGGCATGCCCAGGTCAACCAGGCTGGCCTGGGTGTTCGGCTCGGAGCCAAAGGTGGTGGCGCTGCCGGAGAAAATCTTCGACTGGGTGGCGAGCTGAGTGTGGATTTCCAGCCCGATCACAACTTCCCATTGCATGTGTGAATTCCTCAGAAGCCGTTGGGGGCGCGGGTGTGCCAGTCGGTCACTTGCTGGTAGCGGTGCGCGACGTTGAGCAAGCGGCCTTCCTGGAAGTACGGCGCGAGCAGTTGCACGCCGACTGGCAGGCCGTCGACGAAGCCAGCGGGCATCGACAGGCCCGGCAGGCCCGCCAGGTTGGCGGTGATGGTGTAGACGTCTTCCAGGTAGGCGGCGACCGGGTCGCTGCTCTTGGCGCCGAGCTTCCAGGCCGGGTTTGGCGTGGTCGGGCCGAGGATCAGGTCGACATCGTTGAAGGCGGCCATGAAGTCGTTCTTGATCAGGCGGCGGATTTGCTGCGCCTTCACGTAGTAGGCGTCGTAGTAGCCCGCCGACAGCGCGTAGGTGCCGACCATGATGCGGCGCTGCACTTCAACGCCGAAGCCTTCGCCGCGGGAACGCTTGTACAGGTCGGTGAGGTCTTTGGGCTCTTCGCAGCGGTAGCCGAAGCGCACGCCGTCGAAGCGCGACAGGTTGGAAGAGGCTTCAGCCGGGGCGATCACGTAGTAGGCCGGGATGGCGTGCTGCATGTTCGGCAGGCTGATTTCCTTGACCACCGCACCGAGCTTTTCCAGCTCCTTGACGCTGGCCTGGACCAGTTCGGCGATGCGTGGGTCGAGGCCTGCGCCAAAGTACTCTTTCGGCAGGCCGATGCGCAGGCCCTGCAGCGAAGCGTTCAGGTTGGCGCTGTAGTCCGGCACTGGCTCTTCGATGCTGGTGGAGTCCTTGGCGTCGAAACCGGCCATGCCTTGCAGCAGCAGGGCGCAGTCCTCGGCGGTGCGGGCCAGCGGGCCGCCCTGGTCGAGGCTGGAGGCGTAGGCGATCATGCCCCAGCGCGACACACGACCGTACGTCGGCTTGAGGCCGGTGAGGTTGGTCAGTGCAGCTGGCTGGCGGATCGAGCCGCCGGTGTCGGTACCGGTGGTGGCGGGCAGCAGGCGCGCGGCCACTGCAGCGGCCGAGCCACCGGACGAGCCGCCGGGTACGTGCTCGAGGTTCCACGGGTTCTTCACCGCGCCGTAGTGGCTGGATTCGTTGGCCGAACCCATGGCGAATTCGTCCATGTTGGTCTTGCCCAGGGTGACCATGCCGGCTTCGGCCAGCTTGGCGACCACGGTGGCGTCATACGGCGCCTTGAAGTTGTCGAGCATCTTCGAGCCGCAGCTGGTGCGTACGCCGTTGGTGCAGAACAGGTCTTTGTGGGCGATCGGCGCCCCCAGCAGCGCGCCGGTTTCGCCAGCGGCGCGACGGGCGTCGGCGGCACGTGCCTGGCCCAGGGCCAGGTCTTCGGTGACGCTGATGAAGCTGTTGATCTGCGGGTCGAGCTGTTTGATGCGCGCCAGCAGCGCGCGGGTCAGCTCTTCGGAAGAAAACGATTTGTCGGCGAGTCCGCGGGCGATCTCGGCCAGGGTAAATTGATGCATGGCAGGTTCTATCCCTTACTCGATGACTTTGGGAACCAGGTACAGACCGCTTTCGGTCGACGGTGCGATCGCCTGGTAGGCGTCGCGCTGGTTGCTTTCGGTGACCTGGTCAGGGCGCAGGCGCTGGCTGGCCTCCAGCGGGTGGGCCAGTGGCTCGATGCCAGTGGTGTCGACCGCTTGCATCTGGTCTACAAGGCCGAGAATGCTGTTCAGGGCGTCGGTAATGCGTGGCAGTTCGCCATCATTGAGGCCCAGGCGGGCCAGATGGGCGATCTTTTCCACGTCGCAGCGTTCAAGCGCCATGAGGATCTCCAAGGGAAACAAAGAACGGAATTTAGGTCCGTAGTGAGGAACATGTCAGCTTTCTGGCGGTCTAACGGCCGCGAAATTCTGCTGGCGTGCTCGGAAAAACAGCCAATTTAACATATTGGCTCCTTGCCCAAAATCCCTGCCATTGTTAGAGTTTGCCGCACTTTTTTACCCACGCTTTCCCCAGGGTCACTTTCCCATGTTCAAGAAACTGCGTGGCATGTTTTCCAGCGATCTTTCCATCGACCTGGGTACTGCCAACACCCTTATTTACGTGCGTGAGCGCGGTATCGTCCTGAATGAGCCCTCGGTTGTTGCCATCCGTACCCATGGCAACCAGAAAAGCGTCGTCGCCGTCGGTACCGAAGCCAAACGCATGCTGGGCCGTACGCCTGGCAACATTGCTGCCATTCGTCCGATGAAGGACGGCGTCATCGCCGACTTCAGCGTGTGCGAAAAAATGTTGCAATATTTTATCAACAAGGTTCACGAGAACAGCTTCCTGCAGCCAAGCCCACGCGTGCTGATCTGCGTGCCGTGCAAGTCGACCCAGGTCGAGCGCCGCGCCATCCGCGAGTCGGCTTTGGGTGCCGGTGCCCGTGAAGTGTTCCTGATCGAAGAGCCGATGGCTGCTGCCATCGGTGCCGGCCTGCCGGTCGAAGAGGCTCGCGGATCGATGGTCGTCGATATCGGTGGCGGTACCACCGAAATCGCCCTGATCTCGCTGAACGGCGTGGTCTATGCCGAATCCGTGCGCGTTGGCGGCGATCGCTTCGACGAAGCCATCGTCACCTACGTGCGCCGCAACTACGGCAGCCTGATCGGCGAATCCACCGCCGAGCGTATCAAGCAGGAAATCGGTACGGCCTACCCCGGTGGCGAAGTACGTGAAGTCGACGTTCGCGGCCGCAACCTGGCCGAAGGCGTACCGCGTGCCTTCACCCTGAACTCCAACGAAGTGCTCGAAGCGCTGCAAGAGTCGCTGGCGACCATCGTCCAAGCGGTCAAGAGCGCCCTTGAGCAATCGCCGCCGGAGCTGGCCTCGGACATCGCCGAGCGTGGTCTGGTGCTGACCGGTGGTGGTGCGCTGCTGCGTGACCTCGACAAACTGCTGGCCCAGGAAACCGGCCTGCCGGTGATCGTCGCCGAGGACCCGCTGACCTGTGTCGCCCGTGGCGGCGGTCGCGCCCTGGAGATGATGGACAAGCACGCGATGGACTTGCTCTCCAGCGAGTGATCCCACTCGCTGTTCACGAGCGCCCGGTTTACAGGTAGTACGCACAGTGCTACCTGTATGTGCTGGGCTGGCGCCCGTTTGGGGCGCCGTATCCGTCAACCCGCAACCAGGCTGGTGCGTTGTCCCATGTCCAATGACCTCCTGAGTCGTCCACGAGGAACGGCCCATTAAACCGCTTTTCTCCAAGGGCCCTTCGCTGGGCGTTCGCCTGCTCGTTCTGGTGGTGATGTCGGTCGCGTTGATGGTTGTCGACGCGCGCTTCGACGTGCTCAAGCCCGTGCGCAGCCAGATGGGCCTGGTGCTGATGGAATCGTACTGGATCACCGACTTGCCGCAGCGTGCCTGGCAAGGTGTGGCCGGCCAGTTCGGCAGCCGCACCGAGCTGATAGCCGAAAACGAGAAGCTCAAGACCGAAGCCCTGCTGCTGCAGGGGCGCCTGCAGAAGCTGGCGGCCCTGACCGAGCAGAACGTGCGGCTGCGCGAGCTGCTCAATTCCTCGGCCCTGGTCAACGAAAAGGTCGAAGTGGCCGAGCTCATCGGTGTGGACCCCAACCCGTTCACCCACCGCATCCTGATCAACAAGGGGGAGCGTGATGGTGTGTTCCTGGGCCAGCCAGTGCTCGATGCCCGTGGCCTGATGGGCCAAGTGGTCGAGTTGATGCCCTACACCTCGCGGGTGCTGTTGCTGACCGATACCACCCACAGCATTCCGGTGCAGGTCAACCGCAACGGCCTGCGTGCCATCGCCAGCGGCACCGGCAACCCGGAGCGCCTGGAGTTGCGCCATGTGGCCGACACCGCCGACATCAAGGAAGGCGACCTGCTGGTCAGTTCCGGCATGGGGCAGCGCTTCCCGGCCGGTTACCCGGTGGCTACGGTCAACGAAGTGATCCACGACTCCGGCCAGCCATTTGCCATTGTCCGTGCCATCCCCACCGCCGCGCTCAACCGCAGCCGCTATATGCTGCTGGTGTTCAGTGATCGGCGTAGCCCGGAGCAGCGTGCCACCGATGCCGCCATTGCCCAGGAAGAGGCCGACCGCAAGGGCAACGCGCCTGCTGGCCAGCCGGCCGCTACCGGCGAGCAGGCTGCACCTGCCGTGCCAGCCACCCCGGCAGCGCCGGCTACACCGCCCGCGCAGTCAGCAGCCCCAGCTGCTGCACCTGTCACGCCGGCCGCACCCGCTCACACCCGGAGGCAATGATGGCTGCATCACGCCGCAACAATGGCTGGGTCATCTGGCTGACGTTCGCCATCGGCTTGCTGCTCAGCGTTTCGCCCATGCCGCAGTTCATGGAAGTGTTCCGGCCCATGTGGCTGGCATTGCTGGTGTCGTTCTGGACCCTCGCCGTGCCGAACAAGGTCGGCATGACCACCGCGTTTTTGCTGGGCCTGGCCGAGGATGTGCTGTATGGCACCCTGCTGGGGCAGAACGCGCTGATCCTTACCCTCATCACCTTCCTGGTGCTGTCCCTGCAGCAACGCCTGCGCATGTTCCCCATGTGGCAGCAAAGCCTGGTCATCCTGGTGATCTTCGGCATCGCCCAGCTGATTCAGCTGTGGCTCAGCGCACTGACCGGCAATCGCCTGCCTACCCTGGCGCTAGTCTGGTCGGCGGTGATCAGTGCCTTGCTCTGGCCGTGGATCAGTTTCGCCCTGCGCGATTTGCGCCGACGTTTGCATATCAATTGACGGCGACGCGCCACTGACAGGGAGATGTCTGCATGAACCCGCTATACCTGGCCTCCGGCTCGCCCCGTCGTCGTGAACTGCTGACCCAGATCGGTGTGCCGTTCAGCGTCATCAGCGCCCCCATCGATGAAACCCCGCTAGCCAACGAAAGCGCACCGGCCTACGTCGAACGCCTGGCTCGGGCCAAGGCTGCGGCCGGCCTGGCCAGTGTCGATGGCCCCGCTGTAGTGCTCGGCGCAGACACTGCCGTGGTGCTCGATGGTCGTATTCTCGGCAAGCCGGAAAACCGCGAAGATGCCTTGGCCATGCTGGCAGACCTTTCAGGCCGTGAGCATCAGGTGCTGACCGCTGTCGCCCTCGATGATGGCCAGGGCGTGCACAGTTTTTGCGTCACCAGCACAGTACGTTTTCGCACTATCAGCGCCGATGAAGCGCAGCGCTACTGGGCCAGCGGCGAGCCAGCGGACAAGGCTGGCGGCTACGCCATCCAGGGCCTGGGCGCGGTGTTCGTCACCGACCTTTCCGGCAGCTACTCGGCGGTGGTTGGCTTGCCGCTCAGTGAAACGGCCGACGTGCTTGGCCAGTTCGGCATCGCCTGCTGGCAAGCGCCCGTGCATACGCCAGAGGTAACAAACCCGTAGTAGCCAGCAGTGCATACGCCATCCATCATTACAAAAGACCTTTGACGAGAGCCTGCCATGAGTGAAGAGATCCTGATCAACATCACGCCGATGGAGTCACGTGTGGCGGTGGTGGAAAACGGGGTGCTGCAGGAAGTGCACGTCGAGCGCACCCAGCGCCGTGGCATCGTCGGCAATATCTACAAGGGCAAGGTGGTACGCGTGCTGCCGGGCATGCAGGCGGCCTTCGTCGACATCGGCCTGGAGCGCGCAGCGTTCATCCATGCCTCGGAAATATCCCAGCGCGAAGGTTCGGCGGTAGAGAACATCACCGCACTGGTACACGAAGGCCAGGCCCTTGTGGTGCAGGTGACCAAGGACCCGATCGGCACCAAGGGTGCACGCCTGACCACTCAGCTGTCGATCCCGTCGCGCTACCTGGTGTACATGCCGCGCAGCAGCCATGTCGGTATTTCGCTGAAAATCGAGGACGAAGCCGAGCGCGAGCGCCTCAAGCAGGTGGTCAGCGATTGCATGGACAGCGAGAACATCAAGGATGCCGGAGGGTTCATCCTGCGCACCGCAGCCGAGGGCGCGCGTGCCGAAGAAATCTTGCAGGACATCCGCTACCTGCGCCGCCTGTGGGAGCAGATTGGCACCCAGATCAAGACCTGCGGCGCACCCACAGTCATCTACGAAGACCTGGGCCTGGCCCTGCGTACCCTGCGTGACCTGGTCAACCCGAAGATCGAAAAGATCCGCATCGACTCGCGGGAAACCTTCCAGAAAACCACGCAGTTCGTCGGCGAGCTGATGCCGGAAATCGCCGACCGCCTCGAACACTACCCAGGCGAGCGGCCTATCTTTGACCTGTACGGCGTCGAAGACGAGATCCAGCGTGCCCTGGAACGCAAGGTGCCGCTGAAGTCCGGCGGCTACCTGGTGGTCGACCCGGCCGAAGCGATGACCACCATCGACGTCAACACCGGGGCGTTCGTGGGCCATCGCAACCTCGAAGAAACCATCTTCAAGACCAACCTCGAAGCCGCCACCGCCATCGCCCGGCAACTGCGCCTGCGCAACATTGGCGGCATCATCATCATCGACTTCATCGATATGGAAGACGAAGAGCACCAGCGTCAGGTGCTGCGTACCCTGGAAAAGCAGCTGGAGCGCGACCACGCCAAGACCAACATCATCGGCATCACCGAGCTGGGCCTGGTGCAGATGACCCGCAAGCGTACGCGGGAAAGCCTGGAGCAGGTGCTGTGCGAGCCGTGCCTGGCCTGCCAGGGGCGCGGCAAGCTGAAGACTCCCGAGACCATCTGTTACGAAATCTTCCGCGAGATCCTGCGCGAGGCCCGTGCCTATCAGGCCGAGGGTTACCGTGTGCTGGCCAACCAGAAGGTGGTCGATCGCCTGCTGGATGAAGAATCGGGCAACGTGGCGGAACTGGAAGCCTTCATCGGCCGAACCATTCGCTTCCAGGTCGAGTCGATGTATTCGCAGGAACAATACGACGTGGTGCTGCTCTGAGGTCTTCTCGAACACGCCGCTGGATGGTCTGGCTGGCAAAACCGGCACTACGGGCCATCATGGATAAACGACTTGGAGGGCCATGGCCATGGGACGTCTGACCCGCGTTCTTGTCGCCCTGACCCGCTGGGGGCTGGGCGTATGCGCCCTGTTGGCGGTTTTGGTGGCGCTGTATGTCAGCCTCGGCCGCGAACTGGTGCCGCTGGTCGCCGAGTACCGCGCCGATGTAGAGCGCAAGGCCGAGCAGGCGCTGGGCCTCCCCGTACATGTGGGTGCCTTGGAAGGCCGTTGGAGCGGGCTGGCACCGGTGCTGCGGGTGCGCGACCTGCAATTGGGCGAAGGCGCCACCGCGCTGCGCCTGGATGACGTGATGGTGGTGCCCGACGTCTGGGCCAGCCTCACCGCCCGCGAAGTGCGCCTGGCACGCATCCAGTTGGGCGGCTTGCAGTTGATCCTGCGTGAGAACGAGCAGGGCGTCTGGGACCTCGAAGGCCTACCCAAGAAGGACGATGCGCCATTGGACCCGGCCGACCTGTTGCAGCGCCTGCGCCAGCTAGGCCGCGTCGATGTATTCGACAGCCAGGTCACCCTGCACCCCTGGCAGCGCGACCCGCTTACCCTGACTTATGTGAGCGCTGGCCTGCAGGCCGGCCCAGCACGCCAGGCGGTGGACCTGCGGGCGACCTTGCCTGACGGCCAGCCTCTGGCACTCACCCTGCACAGCCGTATGTCGGCCAAGGCCTGGCGCGATGGCCAGGTCGAAGCTTATCTGAGCCTGCCGCAAAGTGACTGGTCGCACTGGCTGCCACCAAGTCTGCTGGGACAGTGGCAAGCTGACACCCTGCGCGCAGGTGGTGAGTTCTGGGTCGACTGGGGCAAAGGGCAGCTGCAGCAGGCCGTAGTACGGCTCAATGCGCCTGAGCTACAAGGCGCCTATGCCGGACGAAAGGCCGCCAAGCTGGATAACCTGGCCTTGGGCGCCTGGTTCCAGCGTCGCGAGCAGGGCTTCGATGTGGTGGTCGACTCGTTGGCCATGGACATCGGCAAGCGTCGCTGGGAGTCGCACCTGCAGTTGCAGCAGCGCCCTGGCCAGAGTGCTGCCGATGAAAGCTGGCAGGTACAGGCTGATCGTCTCGACCTCACGCCGCTGACCCCGTTGATCGATGCCTTGGCACCGCTGCCAGACAACGTCATGGACGTGGTAAATGGCTTGAAGGTGACCGGTGCGCTGCGCAATGTGCGCCTCGAGGCCAGGCCCAAGGCCGAGGGTGATCAGCGCTTGCAGTTCGCCGCCAACCTGGAGAAGGTGGGTTTTGAGGCTTATCACAGTGCGCCAGCCGCCGGTAACGTCAGTGGCAGCATCAGTGGTGACCTGGGCCACGGCGAGCTGCGCCTGGATACCGATGCGTTCATGCTGCATCTGTACCCGATCTTCGCCAAACCCTGGCACTACCAGAAGGCCAATGCACAGCTGACCTGGGCCTTGGACAAAGACGGTTTCACCCTGATCGCGCCGTACCTCAAGGTGCTGGGCGAAGAAGGCAAGATCGCCGGTGACTTCCTGATCCGCCTATTGTTCGAGGAAGGCCGCGAGGATTACATGGACCTGCGCGTCGGCCTGACCGAGGGCGATGGTCGCTATACCGCCAAATACCTGCCCGAAGTGCTTAGCCCGGCGCTCGACGAGTGGCTGCGCAGCGCCATCGTCAAAGGCGCGGTGGATGAAGGTTACTTCCAGTACCAGGGGTCGTTGAATCATGGCGCGGTGCCAGAGGCACGCAGTATCAGCCTGTTCTTCAAGGTGCATGACGCGGCCCTGGATTTCCAGCCCGGTTGGCCGCAGGTGCAGCATGTGGATGGCGATGTGTTCATCGAGGACAGCGGCGTGCGCATCAAGGCCCAGCGCGGTGTGTTGCTCGACACCAAAGTCAGCGATGTACAGGTCGATATTCCGCATGTCGAGGGTGATCAGCACAGCCACCTTTACCTGGATGGCGATTTCGACGGCAGCCTGGGCGATGGCCTGAAAATCCTCAAGGAAGCACCAATCGGCACCGGTGAGATTTTCGCCGGCTGGGAAGGTGAGGGGCCACTGAAGGGCAAGGTCAAACTCGACATCCCGCTGGCCCATGGGCAGCGGCCGAAAGTGCAGGTGGACTTCGCCACCAGCGATGCGCGGCTGAAAGTCGCCCCGCCGAGCCTGGAATTGAACCGCCTGAAGGGTGACTTCAGCTTCGACTTCGACAAGGGCCTGAGTGGCAAGGGCATCAGCTTGCAGGCCTTCGGCAAGCCAGTGACGGCGCAAATCTCCGCTGAAGGCCAAGCGGGGCAGATGCAGACCCGTATCAATGCCAATGGCCAGGTATCGCTCAAAGCGTTGACCGACTGGCTGCAGTTCACCCCGTCCTTGCCGGCGTCCGGCGACCTGCCGTACCAGTTGCAGCTGAGCCTGGGCAGCCGGGAAAACAGCCTGAGCGTCACCTCCAGCCTCAAGGGCCTGGCGATCGACCTGCCAGCGCCGTTCGGCAAAGCAGCGGCGGATACCCGCGACAGCCGCTTCAGCATGAACCTGCAAGGCCCGGAGCGGCGCTTCGATGCCTCCTATACCGACCTTGCACGTTTTGCCTATGCCGCACCGGCCGACAAGCTGGCACAGGGCCGTGGCGAGCTACTGTTGGGTACCGGTGACGCCCAGCTACCTGCCAGCCAAGGCCTGAGGGTGCGCGGGCGTTTGGAGGCGCTGGACCTGGCTCCCTGGCAAGAACAGGCGGCCCGCCTGGCCGGTGACGACCCCGGTGGCAGTGCGCGGCAGAACCTGCAAAGCGTCGACCTGAGCATCGGCCAGTTGAAAGCCTTCGGCATGGATCTGAATCAGGCTGTAGTGCGGCTGGCTCGAGGCGGCCCGGCCTGGGATTTGCGCCTCGATAGCAAGGAAGTCATCGGCAACGCCCGCGTACCAGATGCCAAGGGCGCGCCAATGGTCGTGCGCATGCAGACCTTGCGCCTGCCTGCCGCCAGCGCCGCAGAGCAGCAGGCTGAAGAAGGCCCGGACCCGCTGGCCTCGTTCGATCCGCGCAAGGTGCCGGCGCTGGACCTGAGCATCGACAAGCTCTACCGCGGTGACGACCTGTTCGGCAGCGCCTCGATCAAGCTGCGGCCGACTGCGCGTGGCGTTACCGCCAGCGACATCGACCTTGACTTCAAAGGCTTGCGCATCGATGGCGGTGGCGGCTGGGAAGGTGAAACCGGCAAAACCAGCAGCTGGTACAAAGGGCGTCTGGACGGCAAGAACCTGGCGGATGTGCTCAAGGCCTGGGGCTTCGCTCCCACCGTGACCAGCCGCGACTTCCGCCTGGATGTAGATGGCCGCTGGCCGGGTTCGCCTGCCGCGGTGAGCCTGACGCGTTTTTCGGGCAGCATGGATGCGGCGCTGCGTACGGGCCAATTCGTCGAGGTTGAAGGCAGCGCCCAGGCACTGCGGGTGTTCGGCCTGCTCAACTTCAACTCGATTGGCCGGCGCCTGCGTCTGGACTTCTCCGACCTGTTCGACAAGGGCCTGGCCTATGACCGGGTCAAGGGTTTGCTGGTAGCCAGTAGCGGCGTGTACGTGACCCGCGAACCGATCACCGTGACCGGCCCATCGAGCAACTTCGAGCTGGATGGCACTCTGGACATGGTGCGCGACCGGGTGGATGCCAACCTGCAGGTGAGCCTGCCGGTGACCAATAATCTGCCGCTGGCGGCGCTGATCGTCGGCGCACCCGCTGTGGGCGGGGCGCTGTTCCTGGTCGATCGACTGATCGGTGATCGTGTGTCGCGCTTTGCCAGCGTTCACTACCGTGTCGAAGGCCCGTGGAAAGAGCCTAGAATCACATTTGTGAAACCTTTCGAGAAATCCCGCTAGGAGTACCCATGAAGGCAGCGGTAATCCAGATGGTCAGCCAGGATGACGTGCTGGCCAACCTGCAGCGTGCCGGTGCCCTGCTGGAGCAGGCAGCGTTGGGCGGCGCACGGCTGGCGGTACTGCCGGAAAACTTCGCCGCCATGGGCCGCAAGGACGCCGCAGCCATTGGCCGTGCCGAAGCCTTGGGTGATGGGCCGATTCTGCCATGGTTGAAACGCACCGCCCGCGACCTCAAGTTATGGATTGTTGCCGGTACCTTGCCTTTGCCACCGGTCGGCCGGCCTGAGTCCAAGGCCCATGCCTGCTCGCTGCTGATCGATGAACACGGCGAGGTGGTGGCGCGTTATGACAAGCTGCACTTGTTCGACGTGGACGTTGCCGATAATCGCGGCCGCTACCGTGAATCGGACGACTACGCCCATGGCGACCAAGTGGTGGTGGCCGACACGCCCGTCGGGCGGCTGGGGCTTAGCGTGTGCTACGACTTGCGTTTCCCCGAACTGTACAGCGCATTGCGTGCTGCCGGCGCGGAGCTGATCACTGCGCCGGCTGCTTTTACCGCCGTGACCGGCGCGGCACATTGGGAGGTGCTGGTGCGCGCCCGGGCCATCGAAACCCAGTGCTACCTGCTGGCTGCGGCGCAGGGAGGCACCCACCCAGGCCCACGGGAAACCCATGGCCATGCGGCGATCGTCGACCCTTGGGGGCGCATCGTCGCAGAACAGGCGCAAGGCGAAGCGGTACTGCTTGCCGAGCGCGACATTGAAGAACAAGCGTCCATTCGGGCGCGCATGCCGGTGGTTTCGCACCGGCGCTTTTTTTCGCAGGGCGCGTTGCGGCCTGCGCACACCTCGGAGTGACTATGAGCCAGATGTTATCCACCGTCAGTGAGCAGCTCCTGGCCCCAGGCGGCTTGACCCTGGACAGCCTGCAGAGCGTACTGGGTGAGTTGGCCGGCCCCGGCATCGACGCCGCCGACCTGTATTTCCAGGGCCAGATCTCGGAAACCTGGGCGCTGGAAGACGGCATCGTCAAAGAGGGCAGTTTCAACCTCGACCAAGGCGTGGGCGTGCGTGCCCAATCCGATGAAAAAACCGGTTTCGCCTACAGCAATGCCATCAACCTCGAAGCACTGACTTCGGCAGCCCGTGCGGCCCGTTCGATTTCCCGCGCTGGGCAGAACGGCACGGTGCAGGCCTTCCGCAGCCAGGAGGTGACTGCCCTGTATGCCGCGGACAACCCGCTGGACGTGCTCAGCCGTGCCGAAAAGGTCGAGCTGCTCAAGCGTGTCGATGCCGCTACCCGCGCCTTGGACCCCCGCATTCAGCAAGTCAGCGTGAGCATGGCCGGAGTCTGGGAGCGCATCCTGATCGCGGCGGCCGATGGCAGCCTGGCCGCCGACGTGCGCCCCCTGGTGCGCTTCAACGTCAGCGTCATCGTCGAGCAGAACGGCCGTCGCGAGCGCGGTGGGCAGGGCGGTGGCGGGCGTACCGATTACCGTTTCTTCACCGAAGAGCGGGTGATGGGGTATGCCCGCGAGGCGCTGCGCCAGGCCTTGGTGAACCTGGAGGCCATCCCGGCGCCGGCCGGTACCTTGCCGGTGGTGTTGGGTTCGGGCTGGTCGGGCGTGCTGTTGCACGAGGCGGTCGGCCATGGCCTGGAGGGCGACTTCAACCGCAAGGGGAGTTCGGCATTCAGTGGCCGCATCGGCGAGAAAGTGGCGTCGAGCCTGTGCACCATCGTGGACGATGGCACCCTGGAAGGCCGCCGTGGATCGCTGAGCGTGGATGACGAAGGCACCCCGACCGAATGCACCACGCTGATCGAGAACGGCGTACTCAAGGGCTACATGCAGGACAAGCTGAACGCGCGTCTGATGGGCATGGCGGTGACCGGCAACGGCCGCCGTGAATCCTATGCGCACCTGCCGATGCCACGCATGACCAACACCTACATGCGAGCCGGCGAAAGCGACCCGCAGGAAATCATTGCGTCGGTGAAGAAGGGTATCTACTGCGCCAACCTCGGTGGTGGCCAGGTGGACATCACCAGCGGCAAGTTCGTGTTCTCGACCAGTGAGGCCTACCTGATCGAAGACGGCAAGATTACCGCCCCGGTGAAGGGCGCGACCCTGATCGGCAATGGGCCGGAGGCGATGAGCCGTGTGTCGATGGTCGGTAACGACCTGGCGCTGGACAGCGGGGTAGGGACATGCGGCAAGGACGGGCAGTCGGTGCCAGTGGGGGTCGGGCAGCCGACTTTGAAGCTGGATGCGATTACCGTGGGCGGTACCGGGGCGTGATGGCTGCGGGGACCGATGTGGCAGCGGGCATGCTCGCTGCCACATCGGTCCCGTATGTCAGCGCAACCCGCGCTGCAACTCGTCGAGGTCGCGGATGTACTTGAATACCTTGCGCGCGGCGGCTGGCGGCTTGTTCCGGGCCTTTTCGTGCTGGGCATGGCGCACCAGTGAGCGCAGCTGCTGGCGGTCGGTGTCGGGGTACTCGTTGACGAAGCGCTCGAGGTCCTCGTCGTTGCCGTCGATCAGCCGGTCGCGCCAGCGCTCCAGGCTGTGGAAACGCTCGTTGTACTGGCGGCTCGAGCTGTCCATCTGCTCGAGCAAGGCGTGGATGGCATCGAGGTCCTGCACGCGCATGAGCTTGCCGACAAACGACATGTGGCGTTTACGGGCACCATGAGCGGTGTGCTTGCTGGCCTCGGCCAGGGCCTTGCGCAGCTCGTCGGTCAACGGCAGGCGGGCCAGGGTATCGGCTTTGAGCGTGGTAAGGCGCTCACCGAGTTCGACCAGCTCATGCAGTTCGCGCTTGATCTGGGTTTTGCTTTTTTCGCCGTCGAAGGCGTCGTTGTTTGAATCAACCATGGTGGCAGTCCGCTAGAAATCGTCGCCATGATAACCAGTCGGGGGCCGCTTGTCCGGCCCGGTCGTAGAATGACCCCAAGCCGTACGCAGAATTTGAGTGGAGAGAACCATGAGTGCAGTCCAGAGCGTAGGTCCGAAAGACCTGCCAGCATTGCAGGAGCAGGTCGAGGCGATCATCGCCGAGGCGCGCCGCCAAGGGGCCAGTGCCTGCGAAGTGGCAGTTTCGCTGGAGCAGGGCTTGTCCACCACGGTACGCCAGCGTGAAGTCGAGACGGTCGAATTCAACCGCGACCAGGGCTTTGGTATCACCCTTTATGTTGGCCAGCGCAAAGGCTCGGCCAGCACTTCGGCCAGTGGCCCGGACGCGATCCGCGAAACCGTTGCCGCTGCCCTGGCCATTGCCAAGCATACTTCCGAAGACGAATGTTCGGGCTTGGCCGACGCGGCGCTGATGGCCCGTGAAATTCCTGATCTGGACCTGTACCACGATTGGGATATCGAACCCGAAAAGGCCATCGAAATGGCCCTGGCCTGCGAGGCGGCGGCGTTTGATGCCGACCCGCGCATCCTCAACGCCGATGGCACCACCCTCAATACCCACCAGGGCTGCCGCGTGTATGGCAACAGCCATGGCTTCATCGGTGGGTACGCCTCGACCCGGCACAGCCTGAGCTGCGTGATGATCGCCGAAGGCGAAGGGCAGATGCAGCGTGACTACTGGTACGACGTGAACCGTCGGGGCAACTTGCTGGCCGACCCGCGCAGCATTGGCGTTCGCGCTGCACAGCGTGCTGCCAGCCGACTGGGTGCCCGGCCGGTTCCCACTTGCGAGGTGCCGGTGCTGTTTTCGGCCGAACTGGCCGGTGGCCTGTTCGGCAGCTTCCTGTCGGCTATTTCCGGCGGCAACCTGTACCGCAAGTCGTCCTTCCTCGAAGGTACCATTGGCCAGCGCCTGTTCCCTTCCTGGCTTACCCTCGACGAGCGCCCGCACATTCCGCGCGCGTTGGGTAGCGCCGCGTTCGACGGTGATGGCCTGGCCACCTACGCCAAGCCGTTCGTCGACAAAGGCGAGCTGGTGTCGTACCTGCTGGGCACCTATTCCGGGCGCAAGCTGGGCTTGCCAAGCACGGCCAACTCCGGTGGTGTGCACAACCTGTTCGTCACCCACGGCGTCGAAGACCAGGCCGCGTTGATTCGCCGTATGGGCCGCGGCCTGCTGGTGACCGAGCTGATGGGGCATGGGCTGAACATGGTGACGGGGGATTATTCCCGTGGTGCAGCTGGCTTCTGGGTCGAAAATGGCGAGATCCAGCACGCGGTTCAAGAAGTGACCATCGCCGGCAATATGAAAGACATGTTCCAGCAAATTGTCGCGATCGGTAACGATCTTGAAACGCGCAGCAATATCCATACCGGGTCGGTGCTGATCGAGCGGATGACCGTCGCGGGTAGCTAATTGCCGCCAGAAACATGCAGTGAAATCGAAGACCCGGCCATCGTGCCGGGTTTTTCTTTCACTAACGGATGCTTGAAGTGATTCTATTTATCACTTAATAATGAATATCATTATCCAGTCACCCGGCGATGATGTTCATGAAACCCGTCCTCCGCGAACTGCCCTACCTGGAAAACTGGCGCTGGCTCAGCCGGCGCATTCGCTGTGCGCTCGAGCCTGACGAGCCACGGCTGATCGAGCATTACCTGGCCGAAGGCCGCTACCTGGTGTGCTGTACGCAAACCTCGTCATGGACGGTGGCACTGACCTCCTTCCGCCTGCTGCTGGATACCGCCTGCGACCGCATGCTGCCCTGGCATTGGCGCTGCCAGTGCCTGGACCAGGCCTGGCGACCGCTGCTGGACCTGCGCAACCTCGACCGCCAGGAGCAGAACCAGCGCTGGCAACCCTACGCCCTGCAGTTGGCAAATTGCCGCCTGCTGCCGTCGATTTCTCCCGATGAACTGATGCAAGGATTTGATGATGAGTGATACCCGTATCGAGCGTGACAGCATGGG
>NZ_BCBQ01000103.1:0-19063 GCF_001320885.1 Pseudomonas sp. NBRC 111140 | reverse complement strand
CTGCAAACGTAATTTTTGATTGGGGAATATGCCCGATGTCGGCTGCCGCCTGCAATATAGGTGGTGATCTCATTGAGAATGTATATGCCGCGGTTGAAGCTGGGTATCTAGGGCAGAAAAATTGTCCTCGTTGTCGTTTCTTTGTTTCAGGGATAGCATTCTTAGGAGGATTGGTTTCATTGGCGAATGAGATAGCTCTTGAAATTCATGATGAAAGCGGTAGATATCAAGCTTATACAGCTGAACTGGATGAGTTGGAAAGCGCCTGGTACGATGCGAGCATCAAAGATCTACCATTTGATCGGGAGCTGGACCGTAAACGTTCAGTCGCTCAACAGCAACAAAGTGCAGCAAAACTCGAAGTGTTGTTACGTGACTATGGGGCTGTCAATCGCTACGTAATGGATTGCGTAAAAGCAATCGATCACACTGAGTCAGAAAATAGTGAGGCAGAGCTTAAGTTAGTTGTTTCGGAAGACCTGAAGGAGATGAGCTTCAGGGCCTCAGAGTCGACCTACCATCTGCTGTCTGAAATCTGTCAAAATGCAACTATTTACAGATCTGCGAACCCATCTCGTGCCTTGCCATTGATTTCAGAAATGATCGACAGGATGGCAGCTAATAACGGGTTGCGGCCAGCAATGTATAAGCTTACAAATGCGCAAAAGCTTGCTGCATGCAATCAGTTAAATTCGTTGCTGATGAGTCGTCTGCATTCCTGGGAAAGAATCGATAATTTGATCTCAGGGAAGTTAATGATATTGGATGTTGATGAATATCAAGCCGGTTTGACTCCCATAACATCCGAAATCAAGGCGATTTTTTCGAATTACGTATCGCTTACCTCTGGTGCGCATGGAGACGAGAATGATGAGTGAGCTTCCAGAAGTGGTATTTGAAAGGTTGACATCCGAAGCAAGTGACTCTCGACGCCGTCGAAGTCTGGAGGCGATCAACGAAGCTTGTAAGATTGCTGCGAGCCTTGAGGTAAAGGACTTCTCATACAGAGCTCTGCTGGCTATGGGACAAGCTCGCGGCTTGGCAGTACCCAGTGAAAAGTCGATTGTGAATCCTACAGGGGAACATTACAGATTGCTAATCCATGCTTGGAAACAAGCATCGATGCCAGCTCCAACGCATCAATTCTCTGATGCATTATCTTGGGTCTCGAGTATCGAAGATCCGGTGCTGAAGTTAAATGTTTCTTTGCTGGTAAAGGAGTTGAAGGCGTTAAAATCAAAGATGCGTCGACAGCTTTCTAGTGGCATGACGCCCATTTTTTTAGGTGCGGTTGAAGGGAAAACACCTGAAACATACTTTCGGCTGAGGGAGGTTGAATTATCGGCGCTGAGGTTTGCAATCGATGAGGATAATCTGCGTCAGATGGGACAGACAATCGGGCCTCGTGGCGAGGTCTCGGACTCCAAGGGCCGTATCATTCAAAAACCGGGATTCAGAGATGCGATTGAGAAAGTGTTGACCTTGGAGAGGGGAGGTTAGCAAAGGGCCTTATCGGTGGCTTCGATTTAGGAACTGGATGCTGGGGTATCCTAAAATTATTCCCAAAAAAAAATCAAGAAAAACAAGTCGATAACGTATTTTTGTTGGTTTTGGGATATTTTTGGTTTCACTAAGCGAGGAAGTGGCAGAACTCCCACTTCTCGTAGTTGACCTCGAACTTGCCTGGGGTGCAGATCCAGGTGCCCATGATCTTGCTGCCGTCGGCAGACAGGTAGGCATTGAGGTTGACGGTGTGCGGATCGCCGCCGATGCGCTTCCACTTGGTGGCGTCCACGACCGGCGTCGGGCAGGTTTCGCGCAGGACGGTGATGAAATCGGACATGGCACAACTCCTGGTGACTGGCTGAATGACGGGTCACCATAGGCCCATCGGCCGAGCCGCAGTTGCCTGGGCTCGACGTCCAGCTGCCTGCCCGCGCTATGCCAGGCGTTTTACCTCGACGGTGATGTGCGCCAGTTCTTCGTGCCCGCCCAGAGCCTTGCGCACGCTGTTGGCGCTGAGAGCGACTTGGCTGGCCAGCCGAGAATGCAGGCGTACCGGTCTTTGCCCACGCGCCATAAATGCAGGTCGGTGATGCTGGCCGGCACTACCTGCACTTGTTGCTTGCCTCAGCCGCAGAGTGTGGTGACCAGCCCTGCGGCATAGCCCGGTAGCGCAGTAAAATCCCGCGCGCATACCAGCAACTTGCGGTTGGCCCATGGTTCCTCAAGCGCTACCCAATGCAACGGCAACATCCCTTGCCAGCGCTGCACCGCTGCCAGCGGCACCACCCCGACACCTGCACCGCCCGCCACCATGCGAATCACCCCGTCAAACCCTTCTGCCCGCACCCGAATCCGCATGCGCCGCCCCTCGCGCAGCGCCTGCTCTTCCAGGTACAGTGCCAACGCGCTGCCAGCCCCAAGGCCGACATAGCCATGGCTCAGGCTTTCGATGAAGCTGGGCGCGGCTGCATGGGCCAGCGGGTGGCCCAGCGGTGTCACCAGCACCAGCGGGTCGTCGCGAAACGGCCGGGTTTGCAGATGCTCGCTGGGGGCAGCGGTGGAAACGATGCCCAGGTCGGCGATGCCCTGGGTAATCGACTGCACGATGCGCAAGCTCGGCAGCTCTTGCACGTCCACGCTGACACCGGGGTTTTCCGCCAGGAAGCTGGCCAGCAGTTCGGGCAGGTACTCGGTAAGCGCAGCGGTGTTGCACAGCAGGCGCACCTGGCCTTGCTGCCCCTGCGCATACTGGCTTAGGTCGAACTGCAAGCGCTCGACTTGCTGGGTTATCAGCCGCGCATGCTGCAACAACGCCTGGCCGGCCGGCGTCGGTTGTACGCCACGACGGTTACGCTCAAGCAAAGGAATACCCAGCGAGGCTTCCATGGCGCGGATGCGCGCACTGGCCGCTGCCAGTGAAAGATGGCTGCGGCTGGCGCCGGCGGTGATGTTGCCGCACTCCAGGGTGTGTTGGAACAGCTTGAGGTCGATCAGGTCGAAGTGCATGTGGCTCTGTCTCGGCAAGAGGCTGGCTGAGTATATGGCAGATTTTCACCTCGTTCGCTGCACGCCATCATCGGCCCCATGACTACCTTGCTCGCTTTCTACCAGAACATTGGCCCAGCACTCTCGCTGCTGGTGGTACTGACTTTCCTACTGGCTGGTGCAGTGAAGGGGGTGATCGGCCTGGGCCTGCCGACCATTGCCATGGGCTTGCTGGGCCTGGCCATGTCACCGGCGCAGGCTGCCGCATTGCTGATCGTGCCCTCGACCCTCACCAATCTTTGGCAGTTGGCCAGCGGTGGGCACCTGCGGGCGCTGCTGGTGCGGCTGGGGCCGATGCTGGTGATGATCTTTGTCGGTACATGGCTGGGCAGCGCTTGGCTGGGAATCAACAGCGGCCCGTGGGCTGCCCACGCGTTGGGAGCCGCCTTGCTGGTCTATGCGTTGTATGGGTTGGTCGGCCTGGGCTTTCATGTGGCTGCGGGGCACGAGCGTTGGCTGGGGCCGCTTTGCGGCCTGGTCACTGGCGTGGTCACGGCGGCGACTGGGGTGTTCGTGATGCCCGCTGTGCCCTACCTGCAGAGCCTGGGTCTGAGCCGAGAGCAGATGATCCAGGCCTTGGGCCTATCATTCACGGTCTCGACCCTGGCCTTGGCCGTTGGCCTGGCCGGGCAGGATGCCCTGGGTGGCCAGGCGCTGGGGGCATCGCTGCTGATGCTGGCGCCGGCCCTGCTTGGCATGCTGGCCGGGCAGTGGCTGCGTCAGCGCATCAGTGCGCTGCTGTTCAAGCGTTGCTTCTTCATCGGCCTGGCCGTACTCGGCGGCCATCTGCTGATTAACGGTTAGCAGATGATGCGCTGAGCATGTCGACCCGCTGGATATCGAAATCGCGCTCCAGGTATTCCATGCGTTTTTCGAAGAACGCTGTCATGTGCGGCAGGGCCGAATGCACGTCCAGCGCAGCCTGGTCGGCCCACACTTCGAAGAACACGAACAGGCTCGGGTCTTCCTTGTCGCGCAGCATGTGGTACTCGATGCAGCCTGGCTCCTGGCGGCTTGGCTCGACGTAGGGGCGGAACAGTGTTTCGAACGCATCAGCCATTTCCGGGCGGGTCTTGGCTTTGAGGATGAAGGCGAACTGCTCACTCATGGGGCGCTACTCGATGATGGTTGGTGAGCTGATTCTACGGCAATAATTCATTGCCAATTCGTGACTTCTGATCAATTGTATTTTGCCCCGTCACTGCTGTATCCCACACCCGTGAGCCTCTAATCTGCCGGCCTGAATTTTGATTCGGCCGTGGAGGCCAGCATGAAAAAGATCCTTCTGCTCAATGGTGGTAAACAGTTCGCTCACTCTGATGGCCGTCTCAACGCAACCTTGCACGAAGCGGCCCTCGCTCATCTGGACCGCGCCGGGTTCGACGTGCAGCAGACATTCATTGACGGTGGTTACGATGTGCAGGCAGAGGTGGAGAAATTCCTCTGGGCTGATGTGATCGTCTACCAGATGCCCGGTTGGTGGATGGGGGCGCCGTGGACGGTTAAGAAGTACATCGACGAAGTCTTCACGGCAGGCCACGGCAGCCTCTACGCCAATGATGGCCGCACCCGTTCGGACCACTCGCAAAAGTACGGCAGCGGCGGCCTGGTGCACGGCAAGCAGTACATGCTGTCGTTGACCTGGAACGCGCCGCAGCAGGCGTTCGATGACCCGAGCGATTTCTTCGAAGGCAAGGGTGTTGATGCCGTTTACTTCCCGTTCCACAAGGCCAACCAGTTCCTTGGCATGAGCGGCCTGCCGACCTTCCTGGCGGTGGATGTGATGAAGCGGCCGGATGTGCCGGCTGCCTTGGCAGCGTATGAAGCCCATCTGGACAAGGTATTCGGCAAGGCGCAGTAATGGGAGGTTGGGGCCGCGCAGCGGCCCCTTGCACAGACTCCGATGACCCGCTATCAATCACCGCATACCCCTGCCAAGGCCAATCGTGTGATAACCCGATCCGAAGAACTCCAGGTATTCGTCGCCGTCATCGACTGCGGCTCGATCTCCGCCGCCGCCGACCAGATGGGCCAGACCCCCTCCGCCGTCAGCCGCACCCTGTCGCGGCTGGAAGGCAAGCTGGGCACCACGCTGGTCAACCGCACCACCCGGCGCATGGACCTGACCGAGGAGGGCCGTTTCTTCCTCGAGCGTTCGCGGCTGATCCTGGAGCAGATGGACGAGATGGAAGAGCGCCTCTCGATGAACCGCCAGACCCCCTCCGGGCGGCTGCGCATCAACGCCGCTGCGCCGTTCATGCTGCATGCCATCCTGCCGTGGATCGGCGAGTTCCGCCGCCAGTACCCGGGCATCGAGCTGGAGCTGAACACCGACGACTTGATCATCGACCTGCTGGAGCAGAGCACCGACGTGGCGATCCGCATCGGTGAGCTGGCCGACTCCAGCCTGCATGCGCGCAACCTGGGTTGCAGCCCCGTGCAGGTACTGGCCAGCCCTGCCTACCTGGAGCAGCACGGCACACCGCAGCGCGTCGAGGATTTGGCCAACCACTGCCTGCTCGGCTTCAGCCAGCCCGAATCGCTCAACCATTGGCCACTGCGCCACGCCCAGGGCGACCGCTTCAGCATCCGCCCGGCATTGCTCGCCTCCAGTGGCGAGACCCTGCGCCAGCTGGCGCTAGCCGGGGAGGGCATCGTCAGCCTGTCGCATTTCATGACCCACGAAGACATCCGCACCGGGCGCCTCCAAGTGCTGCTGGGCGAAGCCAATAATGGCTACCGTCAGCCGATCCACGCGGTCTACTACCGCAACACCCAGCTGGCGCTGCGTATCCAGTGCTTCCTGGACTTCATCCAGCGCAAATTGGCGATGTACGCCTGCTGAGTTGCCTGAACGCGACAAATCCTGCCCACAGGCGGCGAAACTTCCTACGGTTGATTGCACAGTCGAAGCGCTTCGGCCTTACTGACTGCTCAACAAAAACAACACCAAGGAAGTGTCATGCGTATTGTCCCGTTCCAGTACCTGGCTCTCGCAGCCGCGATTCTGAGCTGTTCCTCGGTTTACGCCGCCAACCTGGAGGGCGGCGCGGTGGCCGCACCTGATCAATATGGTGCACAGGTAGCCGCCGACATTCTGAAAAAGGGCGGCAACGCGGTGGACGCCGCAGTGGCAACCGCCTTCACCCTGGCGGTGACCTACCCCGAGGCCGGCAACATCGGTGGTGGCGGCTTCATGACCCTGTTCATCGACGGCAAGCCCTACTTCCTCGACTACCGCGAAGTCGCGCCCAAGGCCGCCACGCGCAACATGTACCTGGACGACAAGGGCGAGGTCATCGAGAACCTGAGCCTGGTTGGTGTACGCGCCGCTGGTGTACCCGGTACGGTGATGGGCTTGTGGGAGGCGCACCAGAAGTTCGGCAAGCTGCCCTGGAGCGAGTTGCTGACCCCGGCCATCGGCTATGCGAAAAACGGCTTCAAGGTGGCGGAAAAACAGTACCAGTACCGCAACGATGCCCAGGGCATGTTCAAGACAGCGACCAACTTCAACGACTACTTCGGCAACATGAAGGTTGGCGAGCTGTTCAAACAGCCGGAAATGGCCCAGACCCTGGAGCGCATCGCCGACAAGGGCGTGAGCGAGTTCTACCAGGGCAAGACCGCCGACCTGCTGGTGGCGCAGATGCAGGCCGACAAAGGCCTGATCACCAAAGAAGACTTGAAGGACTACAAGGCCGTGTGGCGTGAGCCGATGGCCGTAAGCTGGCGCGGCAATGTGGTGTACACCGCCCCACCGCCGAGCTCCGGTGGCGTGGCACTGGCCCAGTTGCTGGGCATCAAGGAAGACCGCGCGGCGGACTTCAAAGGGGTGGCGCACAACTCGGCGCAGTACATCCACCTGTTGGCAGAGATCGAAAAGCAGGTGTTCGCCGACCGTGCCGACTACCTTGGCGACCCGGCCTTTACCAAGGTGCCGGTGGACCAGCTGGTGGCCAAGGATTACCTGGCCAAGCGCGCCGCGCAGGTCAACCCGAAGGCCATTTCCGACACCGACAAGGTCAAGCCAGGGCTGGAGCCGCACCAGACCACGCATTTCTCGATCGTCGACAAGCAAGGCAATGCGGTCAGCAATACCTACACCCTCAACCTCGACTACGGCAGTGGCGTGGTGGTGAAGGGCGCGGGCTTCCTGCTGAACGACGAGATGGATGATTTCAGCGCCAAACCGGGTGCGGCTAACGCCTTTGGTGTGGTCGGCGGTGATGCCAACGCCATCGAACCGGGCAAGCGCATGCTTTCATCGATGAGCCCTAGCCTGATGACCCGCGATGGCAAGGTCGAGCTGGTGATCGGTACCCCGGGTGGTTCACGGATCTTCACCTCGATCTTCCAGGTGATGAACAACCTGTACGACTACGGCATGCCGTTGGACAAGGCGGTGGCGGCGCAGCGGGTGCACCATCAGTTGCTGCCCAAGGACACCATCTACTTTGACAGCTATGCGCCCCTGACCGGGCCGGTAGCTGATGAACTGAAGAAGATGGGTTACGTGCTGGAGGACCAGGGTTGGGAGATGGGCGATATCCAGGCGATCCGGGTGGATGGGGCGAAGCTCGAGACCGCTTCTGATCCGCGTGGGCGTGGGGTGGGGATGATCGTCAAGTAAGTCTGTTCGGGCGCTGGGAGGGCTTCGCCCTCCTTTCGCGACACAAGGCCGCTCCTACAGGGGAACGCGATTTCCTGTAGGAGCGGCCTTGCGTCGCGATGGGCCGCTAAGCGGCCCCAGGGGCTTCAAGTCAGACGCGGAACTGGCTGACCAGTGTCTGCAACTGCCCACCCAACCGCGCCAGCTCAACGCTCGCCGACGCCGTCTCGTCACTGGCCGCCGCCGTCTGCTCCGACACATCACGTACATTCAGAATGCTGCGGCTGATCTCTTCAGCCACCGCACTCTGCTGCTCTGCCGCCGCGGCAATCTGCTGGTTCATCGACTGAATGCTCGACACCGTGCTGGTGATGCTCTCCAGCGAAGCCCCGGCCTTGCGCGCCAGTTCGACGCTGCTGTCGGTCAAGCTACGGCTGCCCTGCATGGCACTGGCCACTTGCTGGGTACCCTGCTGCAGGCTGGCAATCAGCTCTTCGATCTCTTCGGTGGACTTCTGCGTGCGTTGGGCCAGGCCGCGCACTTCGTCGGCGACCACGGCAAAGCCACGCCCGGCCTCGCCGGCGCGCGCCGCCTCGATCGCCGCGTTGAGTGCCAGCAGGTTGGTCTGTTCGGCCACTGACTTGATCACGTCCATCACGCTACCGATCTTCTGGCTTTCCTGCTGCAACAGGGTCATGGCCTCGGTGGAGCGGTGCATGTCTTCGGCCAGGCGCTCGATCTGGCCAATCGCCTCGCCCACCACGCGGTCACCGGCGCGGGCTTCGTCATCGGCACCGGTTGCGGCATGCGAGGCCTGCTCGGCATTGCGCGCCACTTCCTGAACGGTGGCGGCCATTTCGTGCATGGCGGTGGCTACCTGGTCGGTCTCGACCTTTTGGCTGTTGGCGCCGGCGCTGGTCTGTTCGGTCACTGCCGACAGTTCTTCGGCGGCGCTGGCGATTTGGGTGACGCCATCGCGGATGCCACTGATAAGTTCGCGCAAGGTAGTGCCCATTCGCGCGATGCCTTGCTGCAGTACGCCCAGTTCGTCGCGGCGGGTGACGCGCATGTGCTGGGTAAGGTCGCCGCTGGCGATCTTCTCCACGGCCACCAGGGTGTCGTGCAACGGGCGAGTGATCTGGCGGGTGATCAGCACCGCTGCCAGCACACCGACCAGCAGCGCCAGCAACGTGGCGATGGCCTGCAGGCTGCGGGCCTGGGTGCTCTCGATGTCACGGCGCTGCAGCTGGATCTGGTACAGCGCATCGCTTCGCTTGACGATATCGGCGCCCTGCACCGTCATTTCGGCACGTGAGGTGGTGATGTTGGCGACCGCATCGCGGAACTGGCGCACGGCGTCACGGTAAGCCAGTACCGAGCTTTCGAACTGTTGCAGGCGGGCGTCTTCGGCGGGCAGCTGGCGCTTGAGGTTGTCGATGTCGGCCAGCGCTGCATCCAGCTGGCGCAGGGCGGCCTGCTCGTTGGCGATGCTGTTGTCGGCGATGTAGCCGCGCACATCGATGCGTACCTGCAGCAGTTGCTGGCGGGCCTTGCTGATCAGTTGGTACTGGGCCAGGCGCACGCTGTCGGCCTCGGGGCGTGCCATCACTTCCTGGCTGAGGGCGTCCATGGCCTGGTCGGCACGGGTGGCCGAGCTGTCCATGGTAACGCGTGCGCTGCGGGTGGCGTCGTAGCCCTGGCGCATCTTGTTCAACGAAAGCTTGTAGGCGCTGATGGTGTCGCCCAGCTCACCCAGCAGCTTGATGTTTTCCGGGCTTTTGAACGTGGTGGCCAGGTAGGCTTGCTGCTTGCTGAAGGCGTCCAGCTTGGCCTGGGTGTTGGCGGCGGCAGTATCGTCGCCGTTGGCGATCATGTACTGCAGGCGCGCAATGCGCAGGTCAGTGAGATCCTTGTTCAACTGGCCGATATCGCCCATCCAGTTGCTGCGGTCGATCAGGCTGCCCAGGCTGGTCCAGCCGGTGAGGGCCAGCAGGCCAGTGAGGACCAGCACAAGGCCGAAGCCCAGGCCGAGTTTGAGGTTGACGCTGATGTTGGCGAACCAGCTGTTCATGCACGCTCTCCAGAAGTTGATTTCGCTCTTTTGATCTTCGATCGCCAGGCGTTGTTGTTCTGGATGCCCGCTGACTCGTGCAGGAGTTATCGGCAATGATGGGGGAAGCTGAAACGCTTTTTCAGCAGATTTGTAACTGGATGATTGGGGCCGCCAAACGGCCCCAATCCGTGTCAGAGGTTACGTGCACTGAAGGTATCGCAGCTGTTCACTTCACCCTCGGCAAACCCGGTCTTGAACCAGCGCACCCGCTGCGCCGAAGTGCCATGGGTGAAGGAGTCCGGCACCACACGCCCACGGCCCTGCTGTTGCAGGCGGTCATCGCCAATGGCATTGGCCGCATTCAGCGCTTCCTCGACGTCACCTGGCTCCAGCCAATTCAGGCGCTTTTGGGCCTGGTAGGCCCAAACACCGGCCAGGCAGTCGGCCTGCAACTCCTGGCGCACCAGCAAGCCGTTGTCGCCCTCCATCCGCTGGCCACTGCGACGTGCGGCATCGACCTTGGCCGAAACGCCCAGCAGTGTCTGCACGTGGTGGCCGATTTCGTGGGCGATCACATAAGCCTGGGCAAAGTCGCCGGCCGCAGCGAAGCGGGTTTCCATTTCGCGGAAGAACGACATGTCCAGGTACACCCGCTGGTCCGCAGGGCAATAGAACGGCCCGACCGCTGCGGAGGCAAAGCCACACGCCGAGTTGACCTGGCCGCTGAACAGCACCAGCTTGGGGTCACGGTATTGTTTGCCGGCCTCGGCGAACAGGGCCTTCCAGGTGTCTTCGGTATCGCCCAGTACCGAGGCGACGAACTCGGCCTGCTGGTCGTTGGCCGGCGGCGCCTTGCCGCCCGCACCACTGGGCGCCGTCTGTTGCTGCTGCTGTTCCATCTGGCCGGTGAGCTGGCCAAGAATCTGCAAGGGGTCCTGCCCGGTAAGCCAGCCGATACCGACGATCAGCAGAATCGCCCCGAGCCCCAGCCCTTTGCCGCCGCCGAAACGCATGCCGCCGCCACCGCCACCCTCGCCTCGGGCATCGACCACGTTGTCGCTGCGTCGGCCTTTTCGCCATTCCATGAGTGCTCTCCCGAGCGTGAAACAAGAAGACAAAGATTAGTTCACGACAGCGGCAAGTGTCAGGGCAAAGTGTTTATGTATAACCATTTGGTTATGTTTCGTGTGGTTGATTTCAATATTCATCGTGCGCGACCTGTCGGAAACTGTAAGTCCGCCTGCCACGCCCAGGCGTTCAGATAATTCCAAGAGAGGAAACCGGCATGCCCGCACAGGACAACAGCCGCTTCGTGATCCGTGATCGCAACTGGCACCCCAAAGCCCTTACGCCTGACTACAAAACGTCCATCGCCCGCTCGCCGCGCCAGGCACTGGTCAGCATTCCGCAGTCGATCAGCGAAACCACTGGTCCGGACTTTTCCCACTTGGGCTTCGGCACCCACGACCATGACCTGCTGCTGAACTTCAACAACGGTGGCTTGCCGATCGGTGAGCGTATCATCGTCGCCGGCCGTGTCGTCGACCAGTATGGCAAGCCTGTGCCGAACACCCTGGTAGAAATGTGGCAAGCCAACGCCGGCGGCCGCTATCGCCACAAGAACGACCGTTACCTGGCCCCGCTGGACCCGAACTTCGGCGGCGTTGGCCGCTGCCTGACCGACCGTGACGGCTACTACAGCTTCCGCACCATCAAGCCGGGCCCGTACCCATGGCGCAATGGCCCGAACGACTGGCGCCCGGCGCACATCCACTTCGCCATCAGCGGCCCGTCGATCGCCACCAAGCTGATTACCCAGTTGTATTTCGAGGGTGACCCGCTGATCCCGATGTGCCCGATCGTCAAGTCGATCGCCAACCCTGAAGCCGTGCAGCAGTTGATCGCCAAGCTCGACATGAGCAACGCCAACCCGATGGACTGCCTGGCCTACCGCTTCGACATCGTGCTGCGTGGCCAGCGCAAGACCCACTTCGAAAACTGCTGAGGAACCCGCCATGCCAATCGAACTGCTGCCGGAAACCCCTTCGCAGACTGCCGGCCCCTACGTGCACATCGGCCTGGCCCTGGAAGCGGCCGGCAACCCGACCCGCGACCAGGAAATCTGGAACCGCCTGGCCAAGCCTGACGCGCCGGGCGAGCACATTCTGCTGATCGGCCAGGTGTACGACGGTAACGGCCACCTGGTGCGCGATTCGTTCCTGGAAGTGTGGCAGGCAGATGCCAACGGCGAGTACCAGGATGCCTACAACCTGGAAAACGCCTTCAACAGCTTTGGCCGCACCGCTACCACCTTCGATGCCGGTGAGTGGACGCTGCACACGGTCAAGCCGGGTGTGGTGAACAACGCTGCTGGCGTGCCAATGGCGCCGCACATCAACATCAGCCTGTTTGCCCGTGGCATCAACATTCACCTGCACACGCGCCTGTATTTCGATGATGAGGCCCAGGCCAATGCCAAATGCCCGGTGCTCAACCTGATCGAACAGCCACAGCGGCGTGAAACCTTGATTGCCAAGCGTTGCGAAGTGGATGGGAAGACGGCATATCGCTTTGATATCCGTATTCAGGGGGAAGGGGAGACAGTCTTCTTCGACTTCTGATTCAAACCTTTGGGGCCGCAAAGCGGCCCCAAAGGTGCGACGGTCAGCGCCTGACCAGTAGAACCCCGCTCTCCATATGGTGGGTATAGGGGAACTGGTCAAACAACGCACACCGCTCGATACGGTGCGTGTCCTGCAACTGGGCAATGTTTGCCGCCAGCGTTTCCGGGTTGCACGAGATGTACAGGATCCGCTCGAAGCGCCGGGTCAGCTCGCAGGTATCCGGGTCCATCCCCGCCCGCGGCGGGTCGACGAACACGGTACCGAACTCATAACTTTTCAGGTCGATGCCTTCCAGTCGACGGAAGGGTCGCACCTCATTCAGCGCCTGGGTCAGCTCCTCTGCCGACAACCGCACCAGCCGCACGTTATCCACAGCGTTCTCGTCGAGGTTGCTCAACGCGGCATTGACCGATGTCTTGCTGATTTCGGTGGCCAGCACCTGGCGCACACGGGTAGCCAGCGGCAGGGTGAAGTTGCCGTTGCCGCAGTACAGCTCCAGCAGGTCGTCCTCACGCTCACCGATGGCCTCGAAGGCCCAACTGAGCATCTTCTGGTTCACCGCACCGTTGGGTTGGGTGAACGCGCCTTCCGGTTGGCGGTAGCTGAACACACGGCCTGCCACGTCGAGTTCTTCAATCGCGTAGTCGCGGCCGATCACCAGGCGCTTGCCCTTGGAGCGGCCAATGACGCTTACGCCCAGCGCTTCAGCCAGTTGCCGCGCTTCCACTTCCCATGCCTCGTCCAGCGGGCGGTGGTAGCACATCGTGATCATCGCATCGCCAGCCAGGGTGGTGAGGAACTCCACCTGGAACAGGCGGTTGCCCAGTTCCTCGCTGGCCTGCCAAGCTGCCTTCAGGCGCGGCATCAGGGCATTGATGCGCTGGCTGGCAATGGGGAAATCGTCGATCAAGATCGCCTTGTGCTTATCGCCCTGGGCAAACATGGCGTAGTGGCGCTGGCCATCCTCGCGCCACAGGCGGAATTCGGCGCGCAGGCGGTAGTGCTCACGCGGCGAATCGAAAACGGCCGGCTCCGGCGCGCCGAACGGCGCCAGCAGCTCGCGCAGCCGGGCCACCTTGGCGTCCAGCTGGGTGGCGTAGGAGGAGGGGTCGAAAGCAGCACTCATGCGTTGAACCAGCCCAGCTTGATGACGAACAGGATGGAAAGGATCACCAGGGCCGGGTTCAGGTCGCGGTGGCGGCCGGAAATCAGCTTGACGGCGGTCCAGGAGATGAAGCCGAAGGCAATGCCGTTGGCGATCGAGTAGGTCAGCGGCATGGCCAGGGCGGTCACCACCACCGGTGCGGCTTCGGTGACATCGTCCCAGTTTATTTCCGCCAGGCCAGAGGCCATCAGCACTGCGACGAACAGCAGGGCCGGGGCGGTGGCGAATGCCGGTACGCTACCGGCCAGCGGGGCGAAGAACAACGCCAGCAGGAACAGCACGGCCACCACGATGGCGGTCAGACCGGTGCGGCCACCGGCACTCACGCCCGCAGCGGATTCGATGTAGCTGGTGGTGGTCGAGGTGCCCAGCAGCGAACCGGCCATGGCGGCGGTGCTGTCGGCGATCAGGGCACGGCCCATTTTCGGCATGTGGCCGTCCTTGCCCATCAGCCCGGCGCGCTTGGCCACGCCGATCAAGGTGCCGGAGTTGTCGAACAGGTCGACGAACAGGAAGGCGAAAATCACGCTGACCAGGCCGACGTCCAGCGCGCCAGCGATGTCCAACTGCAAGAAGGTTGGGGCCAGCGACGGCGGCATGGAGACGATGCCACCGAACGGCGTCACGCCCATCACGATCGAGGCGATGGTCACCGCCAGGATGCCGATCAACACGGCGCCGCGCACTTTCAGCGATTCCAGGCCGACGATCAGGAAGAAACCCAGGGTGGCGAGGATCGGTGCGGGTTGCTTGAGGTCGCCCAGGCCCACCAGAGTGGCCGGGTTATCGACGACGATGCCAGCGTTATGCAGGGCGATCAGCGCGAGGAACAGGCCGATACCGGCGGCAATCGCCGAACGCAGCGGCAACGGGATACTGTTCACGATCCATTCGCGGATGCGGAAGATCGACAGCAGGAAGAACATCACCGCCGACAGGAACACCGCCCCCAGCGCCACCTGCCAGGTGTGGCCCATGTGCAGCACCACGGTGTAGGTGAAGAACGCGTTCAGGCCCATGCCCGGTGCCAGGGCAATCGGGTAGTTGGCGATCAGGCCCATGGTGGTGGAACCGATGGCTGCAGCCAGACAGGTGGCGACGAAGATCGCCCCTTTGTCCATGCCGGTCTCGCCGAGGATGCTCGGGTTGACGAACAGGATGTAGGCCATGGCCAGGAAGGTGGTAACGCCCGCAAGAATCTCGGTGCGCACGTTGGTGTTGTGTGCTTTTAGTTGAAACAGCCTTTCCAGCATGCCCGCTCCCCAAGGCGCCCCCGGCGCCATGAATGTATCGACCCCATCAGCAAAGCACAGACCGTACCGGTTGCCGTGGTTTTGTGTGGGGAGGAAAAAAGCCGCGCATCATACCAGCATGCTCGGTGAGCGGTAATCAATGTCGCGATATACTGCCGATTCTGCGCCGCGCGGCATGCGGCCTCGTGGGAGCAGCGCTGTGCAGTTGATTGACTACCGTGACCTGAACCAGGCCCAGCGCGCCCAATTGCTCGATATCCAGCTGCACCCAGCGCAGCAACGCCATGCCGGTGATGTGGCCAGTGCGTTGTATCTGCTGCTCAACTGCAAAAGCGATCAACGGCGTGCACTGGTGATTGTGCTCGACAGCGTGCCGCAAGGGTTGCTGTTGCTTCAGTGCGGGGCATTTCTACCCGCCTGGGCCAAGCCTGGTGCGGCGATGATAACGGCCTTGCAGGTCGACAAACGCTTGCAGGGGCGTGGCTTGGGCCGTGGGTGCATGCAGGCCTTGCCGGCAGTGGTGCGCGCGATGTGGCCGGATGTCGAATGCCTGCAATTGTCAGTGGACCGCGACAACCATGCGGCGTTGGGTTTGTACCGCGCCACCGGCTGGATGGACAGTGGCGATGGCTACACGGCCCGCAGCGGCCATGAACGTTGCATGACCTTGATGCTCTGAGCGGCCAGCGATCGGGCCACGGCGTTCAGTTGGTGGGCTTGCTGTGCAGTTGATCGCGCTTGGCCAGGGTCGGGAACAGCTTTATCCATACCCCGGTCACCACCAAGGTGCCCACCCCGCCCATCACCACCGCCGGCACTGTGCCAAACCAGTGCGCCGTCACCCCCGATTCGAACTCACCGAGCTGGTTCGAGGCACCGATGAACAAGCCGTTCACTGCACTCACCCGCCCGCGCATTTCATCCGGTGTCTCCAGTTGCACGAACGAGCTGCGAATGACCATGCTGATCATGTCCGCCGCGCCCAGCACCACCAGCACCGCCAGCGAGAACCAGAACGAGGTCGACAGGCCGAAGGCGATGGTCGCCACGCCGAACACGCCAACGGCGGTGAACATGGTCCGCCCGACTTTGCGCTCGAACGGGAAGCGTGCCAGCCACAGCGACATCAGCAACGCCCCCACCGCGGGTGCCGAACGTAGCAGGCCAAGGCCCATCGGGCCGGTCAGCAGGATGTCCTTGGCGAACACCGGCAGAAGCGCGGTGGCCCCGCCCAGCAACACTGCAAACAGGTCCAGCGAGATGGCGCCGAGGATATCGGGCCGGCTGCGGATGAAGCGGATGCCGGCCAGCAGCGATTCGATGCTGGCGCGGCCACGTTGGGCGACTTGGCCGCGTGCCTGCAGGCTCAGGGTCAGCACACAGGCAATGGCGTACAGGGCAACAGTCGGGCCATACACCCAGATGCTGCCGAAGGCATACAGGAAACCGCCCACTGCCGGTGCCACGATGGTGGCCGACTGGGTGGCCGACGCCGAAGCCGCCACCGCCCGCGGGAACAGCCCAGGTGGCACCACATTGGGCAACAAGGCCTGGGTTGCCGGCATTTCGAACGAGCGCGTGGCTCCGAGCAGGAAGGCCAGGGCAAAGATCAGTTCGCGGGTGACGTTGTCGGTCGCGCTGCCCACCGCCAGCGCCAGGGCAATCAGCCCCTGCAGGCTCTGGCACAAGGCAGCGACCTTGCGCCGGTCATAGCGGTCGGCGACATGCCCGGTGTGCAAGATGAACAACACCCGTGGGGCGAATTCGACCAGACCGACCAGGCCCAGGTCCAGCACATTGCCGGTCAACTGGTAGAGGTGCCAGCCAATGGCCACGGTGAGCATCTGGAAGCCGCTGGCGGTGAACACGCGGGCCAGCCAGAAGGCCAGGAAAGGGCGGTGGTGACGCAACAACTGCGGTGCGGAATCGGACATCGGAAACCAGGGGCCTCGGCGCAGTAGAGGGGTGCGCAGCGTATCATCTGTTTGTAACAAACGGTTACTGTTTGCCCAGGTCGGCACTTTTCCACGGTTTATGAAAGAGGGTGGGGCAACCGGTCACGCGGCAATCAACCACACGGCCCGTCAGGCCATTCGGGACTATGCTTCCTAGCAGTCGTTGATCTGGATCAATCGTTCCAGATGTAACGATCGGGCCCTTGGGCCGAAATCCCTGCGATCGAACAGAACAATTCCAACGCGCCGTACTCGACCCAGTGGGGGCAGTGGGCGACTGGGGCCACAAGCCCGGACGCCGGATTATCTGAAGAGGAAGCACCATGTTCGGAATAGAGGCCTTAGAGCTCGCCCGAATGCAGTTTGCCTTTACCGTGTCGTTCCACATCCTGTTCCCGGCCATCACCATTGGCTTGGCGAGCTACCTGGCAGTCCTCGAAGGCCTCTGGCTGAGGACCCACAACCAGGTCTACCGTGATCTCTATCATTTCTGGTCGAAGATATTCGCCGTCAACTTTGGCATGGGCGTGGTCTCTGGCCTGGTCATGGCCTACCAGTTCGGCACCAACTGGAGCCGCTTCTCCGACTTTGCCGGCGCCGTCACCGGCCCGCTGCTCACCTACGAAGTTCTCACTGCGTTCTTCCTCGAGGCGGGCTTCCTGGGTGTCATGCTGTTTGGCTGGAACCGCGTCGGCCGTGGCCTGCACTTCTTCTCCACGGTGATGGTGGCGCTCGGCACACTGGTTTCGACGTTCTGGATCCTTGCCTCCAACAGCTGGATGCAAACCCCACAAGGCCACGAGATCATCGATGGCCGGGTGGTGCCGGTGGACTGGTTTGCAGTGGTGTTCAACCCCTCGTTCCCCTACCGCCTGATGCACATGGCCACAGCCGCGTTCGTTTCCACCGCGTTCTTCGTCGGTGCTTCGGCGGCTTGGCACCTGCTGCGCGGGCGTGACAACCCGGCCGTGCGCAAGATGCTGTCGATGGCCATGTGGATGGCGCTTATCGTCGCCCCGATCCAGGCGGTGATTGGCGACTTCCATGGCCTCAACACGCTCAAGCATCAACCGGTGAAAATTGCCGCGATCGAAGGCCACTGGGAGAACGTACCCGGCGAGCCGACCCCGCTGATTCTGTTCGGCATCCCCGACATGAAGGCCGAGACTACCCGCTTCAAGGTCGAGATTCCCGCGCTGGGCAGCCTGATCCTGACCCATAGCCTGGACAAGCAGGTGCCGGCGATGAAGGAGTTCCCGCCCGAGGACCGGCCTAACTCGACCATCGTGTTCTGGTCGTTCCGGATCATGGTCGGGCTCGGCTTCCTGATGATCTTCGTCGGCCTGTGGAGCCTGTGGTTGCGCAAGCGCGGCACGCTGTACAGCTCGCGCCCGTTCCTGCATGTGGCCCTGTGGATGGGCCCATCTGGGCTGGTCGCGCTGCTGGCCGGCTGGTTCACCACCGAAATCGGCCGCCAACCTTGGGTGGTGTATGGCCTGATGCGCACGGCTGACGGCGTGTCCAACCACAGCTACGCCCAGCTTGGTTTCACCCTGGTGGCCTTCGTGGTGGTGTATTTCGCCCTGTTCGGCACCGGCCTTGGCTACATGATGCGCCTGGTGCGCAAAGGGCCGCAGACCGGGGAAGGTGACGAGCACACACCGGGTGGCCCTGGCCAGAAACGCACGCCGGCGCGGCCGTTGTCCGCCGCCGATGATGGCCGAGAGGCCACCTCTGCCAGCCTGAACAAGGGGAACTGAGCCATGGGTATCGACCTTCCGCTGATCTGGGCCGTGATCATCATTTTCGGCGTCATGATGTACGTGGTGATGGATGGTTTCGACCTGGGCATCGGCATGCTGTTCCCCTTCGTCAAGGGCGAGCAGGACCGTGATGTGATGATGAACACTGTCGCGCCAGTGTGGGACGGCAACGAAACCTGGTTGATCCTGGGCGGGGCGGGGCTGTTCGGGGCTTTCCCGATGGCTTACGCCGTCGTTCTCGAGGCCTTGTACCTGCCGCTTATCCTGATGTTGATCGGTTTGATCTTCCGTGGCGTGGCCTTCGAGTTTCGCTTCAAGGCCAAGGCCGACAAGCGGCATATCTGGGACAAGGCATTCATCTGGGGGTCGTTGGTCGCCACCTTCTTCCAGGGTGTGGCGTTGGGTGCCTTCCTCGAAGGCTTCAAAGTGGTCGACCGCCATTTCGCCGGTGGCACACTCGACTGGCTTACCCCGTTCAGTCTGTTCTGTGGTTTGGGGCTGATCGTTGCCTACACGTTGTTGGGGTGCACCTGGCTGATCATGAAGACCGAAGGGCCGCTGCAACAGAAGATGCACGACATGGCCCGGCC
>NZ_BCBQ01000102.1:0-19626 GCF_001320885.1 Pseudomonas sp. NBRC 111140 | reverse complement strand
AAGGCGACCCTGGCGGTCGATGATCAGCAGGCCATCGTCGATGCTGTCGAGCACAGCCTGCAAGCGCTGCTGACCGGCCAGCAGCTCGTCAACGTTGGTGGCCTGGTGTTTGCGCAAGGCATCGGCCATCAGGCCAAAGCGGCGAGTCAGCTGGTTCAGCTCGGTCGCCTGGGTGACCGGCAAGGTGACGTCGAAATTGCCTTTGCCCAGTTGGTCGGCCGCTTTGGCCAAGGCTTCGATAGGCTGGCCAAAACGCCGGGCGATGTTGTGTGCGGTGATGAAGCCGAGCACCAGTACCACCAGACCCATCAGGCCGAGTACACCACTGACCAGCAGGGCGCGGTCACGGGTGTGCTCCTCGCTGCGGGTGATCAGGTCCAAGGCCTGCTTGTGGGCATCGATCAGGTCGGTTCGCACCTGGTTGAACGCGGCGCCCAGCGGTTGATCGACTCCCATGCTGCGGGCGGGTGCGGCGCTATCGCGATAGGCCTGGAGAAAAGCTTGGTAATTGCTGCTGGCCTTGCTGAAACCGGTGCGCTCACCGCCTTGTTCCAGCCCTTGGTTGAGCAGGGCCTGGAAGTTGTCCTGCAGCAGCCGCAGGTTATCCGGGGCGGTTTCTTCATCAAGAATGAGGGTCAGCTGTTCGCCCAGGTTCTGGCGCAATTTCAGCCCCACTTCCAGGGCATGGGTGGTTTCGCGCACCAACTGCTGTTGCACGGCGGCCATCTGCAGCACGCTGACCAGGCCCAGCAGCAGGCCCAGCAACGCCACGGTCACCAGCGCCGAGATGCTGAGGAAAAGCCGCGTGCGCAGCTTCATGGGCGGCCACTTCACAGGTTGTACTGCTTGCGCTTGCGGTACAGGGTGGAGGCATCGATGCCCAAGGTCTTGGCCGCTTGGTCGAGGGTATCGCTGGCGGCCAGCACGGCACCGATATGCGCGCGCTCCAGCTCATCCAGGCTAAGCGCGGCACCCACGCGTGGCGCATTGCCGGTGGGTTGCTCACCCATGCCCAGGTGGCTGATTTCCACACGCTCCTGTGGGCAGATGATGCTGGCCCGTTCCACGACGTTGCGCAGTTCGCGAATGTTGCCGGGCCAGCGATAGTTGAGCAGCGCAGCGCGCGCCTCGTCACTGAAACCGCGGGCGGGGCGAGAGTATTCCTTGACGAAGCGGGCGAGAAAGCGGTCGGCCAGGGTGAGGATGTCTTCACTGCGTTCGCGCAGCGGCGGCAGGTGCAGGGTGATGACGTTCAGGCGATACAGCAGGTCTTCGCGGAAGCGGCTTTCGCGCACCATCTCTTCGAGGTTGAGGTTGGTGGCGGCCAGAATGCGCACATCGGCACGTCGGGTAACCGGGTCGCCGACGCGTTCGTATTCCTTGTCCTGGATGAAGCGCAGCAGTTTGGGCTGCAAGGTCAACGGGAAATCGCCGATTTCGTCGAGGAACAGCGTGCCGCCGTCCGCTTGGCTGACCCGCCCAAGGGTGCTTTCGCTGGCTCCGGTGAAGGCGCCACGGGTATGGCCGAACAGCTCGCTTTCCATCAGCTCGGCGTTGAGCGACGGGCAGTTGATGGTCACGCAGGCTTTGCGCGCGCGCTTGCTCCAGCCATGGATGGCCCGTGCCAGCTCGCCCTTGCCGGTACCGGACTCGCCAAGGATGAGGATGTTGGCGTCGGTGGTGGCGACCTGGCGGGCGGTTTCCAGCACCGCCATCATGGCCGGGCTGTGAGAGTCGAGGCCGTCCTTGGGTTTGCGAATTTCACCTTCCAACGCCTCCAGGCGGGCAGAAAGCTGGCGCACTTCCAGTTGCTTGGCGGTGGCCAGGCGCAACTGGTCGGGGCTGCACGGCTTGACCAGGTAGTCGGCCGCGCCGGCCTGGATGGCGTCTACCGCTGTATCGATCGCCGAGTGTGCGGTAACGATCACCACTCGCATCCACGGGGCCTGGATACGCATCTGCGCCAGCACGTCCAGGCCATTGTCTTCACCCAGGCGCAAATCGAGGAAGCACAGGTCGAACACCTGGCGCTGCAGCAGGCTTTCGGCCTGGGCCGCGCTGTTGGCCGTGGCCACGCTGTAGCCCTCGTCCTCCAGGCAGTAGCGGAAGGTGCGCAGGATCGCGGACTCGTCATCCACCAGCAGAATGCGGCCTTGGTTGTCCTGGGCTGATTCCATTTCCTGCGCTCCTTTGGGATAGATCGTTATTTAGTGTGGGAAAAATCGGGCAAGTTGCATGGTCAATTCTGAAGGATTCTGTCCTTTGCATGCTAGCCAATGGCCAAAGGATGCCTGCAACCCGTGATTTTCCAATGCTTTGCTTAGAGGCACGCGCTGGCACATTGGTTGCGAAGTTTTTTAGATTTTGCCAAGAAGGAGGCACTGCCATGCCCTTTTCCCTGCGTACAGCCGTGTTGGCAGCCACCCTGCTGCCAGCCTTTACCCCTGCATTCGCCGACCCTGTGCAGGACGCGCGCCTGGAAGGCGCCCTGCAAACCGCCCTGTCACTCAATCGCATGCTCGACCCGTTCCGTATCACGGTTGAAGTGGACGGCAAGCAGGCGCGTCTTTCCGGTGAAGTGGAGAACGAGGTCGAGCGGCAGCTGGCCGAGGATGTGGCACGGGCCACTCGGGGTATTGAACAGGTGGAGAACCAGCTGCGAGTCAATCCCCAACTGGTAGAGCGCCCGCTTGAATTGCGTGCCTACGCCCAGCGCCTGGAGGACGCCACCCTGGCTGCGGTGATACGTGCCCGTCTGCTGTGGAGCCGCACCACTGAGAAGGCGCCTATAGAAGTACAAAGCAGTGAAGGCGTGGTGACCTTGCGCGGCAAGGTCGACAGTGCCGAAGCCAAGGAGTTGGCGGGCGTGGTGGCGCGTACCACCGACGGCGTGCACCTGGTCAACAACCTGGTCAGCCTGGATACCGCCGCCATGGCCAAGGCCCGGGAAACACCGGTGGGGGCGCCAACTGGGCCGCAGCCGAGTGACAGCTGGATCATCGACAAGATCCAGAACAGCTATCGCTTCAGTCGCAACCTCGACGGCCTGAACCTGAAAGTGGCTAGCGAGGCAGGCATGGTAAGGCTGTCGGGCGAGGTGGTCAGCGCCGAGCAAAAAACCATCGCTGTGGAGATCGCCCGGCAGATCATCGGTGTGCGTGGGGTGGATGCTGACCTGCTCAAGGTGGCGATCAAGGCCGAAGGCTGATCGTGCAATTCGCACGACTGCACGGGCGGCATCGTGCAGGATACGTCCTTACTGCTTGCCTTGTTGTTATCTAACTAGTTGATTTAAAAGGATTTAATTTAATTTCGAAGGCTGGCATGCAGGCTGCAATTACCTGTTCAGGTTTGAACAAAAATTACAGCAGGAGGAGCCGGCATGAACCGCCAATCCGTCAACCGCTCGCAGATCGCCGCACTGCCCTTGCGCCAGATGCTGACACTCGGCATGGCGTTGCTGCTGACCTTGGCCGCCGGCCTCTTCTATTACAGCTGGCAAACGGCGCGTCTGGCCGAGCAAGTGGCGGCGCAGACTGCCCTGTTGACGCAGATCCAGGCAACCCGTGCCAACACCTTGGTCAAGGCGGCTGAGCCGCTGCCTACCGGCCAGGCCACTGCCTCACCGGCCACCCTGGAAACTGTCGTGCCTCAGGACCGCTGGGTCTTCTGACCTGCCGGCCGGATCTATTCCGCAAAAAGAAAGGAGAACCACCATGCTGAGCTGGGCTATCACTTTCCTCATCATTGCCATTGTCGCCGCTGTACTGGGCTTCGGTGGTATCGCGGGCGCTGCGACGGGTATCGCCAAGATCCTGTTCATCGTCTTCCTGGTGTTGTTCGTAGCCTCCTTCTTCTTTGGACGTGGACGAGGTTGAAGATGAGCAGGAAGCTTTGTTCAGCCCTGGCTGCCGCCCTGTTGCTGGGTGGCAGTACGGCGGCGATGGCGGCCAATGACGGCCAGGTCCGGGTCGATCAGTTGCTCGGCTCGGACCCGGAGTACCGGGAAACCTGGCAGGACACTCTCAAAGGCGAGGAACGCCTGCCCGATTGGGTGGTCAATCTGACCGGCAGTGCTCAGCAGCAGATGTCTGCCGTTACCGAAGACGGCGACAAGTACTTGGTCGGGCCGCTGTGCGAGGCCAAGGATAATTGCACTTACAAACGCCTGATCGTGGCGTTCAGCTGGGACAAGGATGACGCCTACGGGATGCTCGTGGAGGTGCCCGAAGGCTTGCCGAGCGACAAGTCGCCCACCCGTCATGCGCAGTATCGTTGGTTAGGCGAACCGGACGATGGCATGAAGGCGATGCTGCAGGAGCAGCTCAAGCGTGACCCGAACTGGTACTGAGCATTTATTGCCGGTACGGATGAACGGTCACCACTGTCACGTAATAGAAGCTGAACCTTTCTATAGTTCAGCCTTCTATGATGCGCCGCCCCGAGGAGGGGCAGCACATGACCAAGGGGCCGGGCTGTTCTGATTGTTGCAGGATCGGAGTGGCCTAGGGGTACAGGGAGTGCCTCCAGTAATGGGCCGGGTCAGGAAAGGCGGAATCGGAAGTATCAGGCCGGCGGTATCACAGGGATACCTTGTCAGGCCTGACTTCCGAGGAGCCCTGTATGAAGCGTCGCTTCTCTTGCGCGTTTTTTCTCCCGAGACACATTTTGTCTCGACCGTACATCAAATTTTTTTCGACCTTCTTGTTGCTGGTACAAGCGGCATTTACGCCATTCGGATTGTCGAACAAGCCATCTTCCTTGCCCTTTATGTACCGTCAAATCTGCCGAAATATGGCGGTTTGGTCTTGTTCGGGATTCCGAACGTTATAAATCAATCACTTGCGAAGCTGCCGAATGGGTCGAAAACCGTATGCCAAAACGGCATGGGGTATGCGTTTCCGGCATTAGCTTTCGCCCCTTCCCGTCGCAATAGTTGCCGCCTTTTTCGCTGGCCAGAGCGCCCTGTCGCTCGCCTGCGGTGTCCTTACATGACGTCGCCGGACGGAAGCTTGCACGGCTCGTGACTTTGCCAATGGCTCTGTTACACGTGTTTCCGCCAGGTGCCATGACCACTAGAACAAAGGGTAAAGACATGAAGAAGGCAAAACTGAGCCTCGCCTGGCAGATCGTCATCGGTCTGGTCCTGGGTGTTGCAATCGGCGCGCTACTGAACCACTTCAGTGCAGAAAAGGCCTGGTGGATCAGCAACGTCCTCCAGCCCGCTGGTGACATCTTCATTCGCCTGATCAAGATGATCGTCGTCCCGATCGTGATCTCGTCGCTGATCGTGGGCATCGCCGGGGTTGGCGACGCGAAGAAACTGGGCAGCATTGGCCTGAAGACCATCATCTACTTCGAAGTAGTGACCACCATTGCCATCGTCGTGGGCCTGGTGCTGGCCAACCTGTTCCACCCGGGCGCCGGCATCGACATGAGCACCCTGGGTACCGTGGACATCTCCAAGTACCAGGCCACTGCGGCCGAGGTGCAGCATGAGCACGCGTTCATCGAAACCCTGCTGAACCTGATCCCGTCGAACATCTTCGCAGCGCTCATGCGTGGCGAAATGCTGCCGATCATCTTCTTCTCGGTCATGTTCGGCCTGGGCCTGTCGAGCCTCCAGGCAGAACTGCGCGACCCACTGGTGCGTACCTTCCAGGCTGTTTCGGAAACCATGTTCAAGGTCACCCACATGATCATGAACTACGCCCCTATCGGCGTGTTCGCCCTGATCGCCGTGACCGTGGCCAACTTCGGCTTCAGTTCGTTGCTGCCGCTGGCCAAGCTGGTGCTGCTGGTGTACTTCGCCATCGCCTTCTTCGCCTTCATGGTGCTGGGCCTGGTTGCCCGCGTGTTCGGCTTCTCGGTAATCAAGATCATGCGCATCATGAAAGATGAGCTGATTCTGGCTTACTCCACTTCCAGCTCGGAAACCGTGCTGCCGCGCGTGATCGAGAAAATGGAGAAGTACGGCGCGCCGAAGTCGATCTGCTCGTTCGTGGTGCCGACCGGCTACTCCTTCAACCTTGACGGTTCGACCCTGTACCAGAGCATCGCGGCCATCTTCATTGCCCAGCTGTACGGCATCGACCTGTCGTGGAGCCAGCAGCTGCTGCTGGTGCTGACACTGATGGTCACCTCCAAAGGTATCGCTGGTGTGCCGGGTGTGTCGTTCGTCGTGCTGCTGGCCACCCTGGGCAGCGTGGGCATCCCGCTGGAAGGCCTGGCCTTCATCGCCGGTGTCGACCGCATCATGGACATGGCCCGCACCGCGCTGAACGTTGTCGGCAACGCCCTGGCTGCACTGGTCATCGCTCGTTGGGAAGGCATGTACGACGCCGCCAAGGGCGAGAAGTACTACGCTTCGCTGATGGCCGACAAGCAGGAAGCTGCGGTGGTTGGCGAAACCGCCAAGCGCTGAGCCTGATGGCTGTTTGACCCAAAGCCCCGACTTGTCGGGGCTTTTTGTTTTCCGGGTCATTCGCGGACCATTGTAGGCGCGCGATCGCCAGCCCCAGGCTTCGATACGCTATCATTCGGGCATTTTTCAGGGGGTACACACGGATGCTCAACGGCCTTTGGCTCGGCTTTTTCCTGGTGGCGGCGGTGTCCGCCCTGGCCCAATGGCTGGTGGCCGGCAACGCGGGCATCTTCGCCGCAATGGTCGAAAGCATCTTCGCCATGGCCAAGCTGTCGGTGGAGGTGATGGTGCTGCTGTTCGGCACGCTGACCCTGTGGCTGGGCTTTCTCAAGATCGCCGAAAAGGCCGGTATCGTCGAATGGCTGGCCAAGGTGCTGGGCCCGCTGTTCGCCCGCCTGATGCCGGAAGTGCCGCCTGGTCACCCGGCCCTGGGCCTTATCACCATGAATTTTGCCGCCAACGGCCTGGGCCTGGACAACGCCGCGACGCCGATTGGCCTGAAGGCCATGCGCGCGCTGCAGGAGCTGAACCCCAGCAGCACCACGGCGAGCAACGCGCAAATCCTGTTCCTGGTACTCAACGCCTCTTCGCTGACGCTGCTGCCGGTCACCATCTTCATGTACCGGGCCCAGCAGGGCGCGCCGGACCCAACCATGGTGTTCCTGCCGATCCTGCTGGCGACCAGCGTCTCGACCTTGGTCGGCCTGCTGTCGGTGGCAGTGATGCAGCGCTTGCGACTGTGGGACCCGGTGGTGCTTGCCTACTTCATCCCCGGCGCTTTGCTGCTGGGAGGTTTCATGGCGTTCCTCGGCACCCTGTCGGCCGCTGCACTGGCAAGCCTGTCGTCCATCTTGGGCAACCTCACGTTGTTTGGCGTGATCATGCTGTTCCTGGTGATCGGTGCCTTGAAGCGGGTGAAGGTGTATGAAGCCTTCGTCGAAGGTGCCAAGGAAGGTTTCGATGTGGCCAAGAACCTGCTGCCCTACCTGGTGGCGATGCTGGTGGCGGTGGGTGTGCTGCGCGCATCAGGTGCCTTGGAGCTGGCCTTGGACGGCATTCGCCATGCGGTGAACTGGATGGGCCTGGACACACGCTTCGTCGAGGGTTTGCCGACGGCGCTGGTCAAGCCGTTTTCCGGTAGCGCAGCACGGGCCATGCTGATCGAAACCATGCAGACCCAAGGCGTGGACAGTTTCCCGGCCTTGGTCGCGGCGACGATTCAAGGCAGTACCGAAACCACCTTCTATGTACTGGCCGTGTACTTTGGCGCCGTCGGCATCCAACGTGTGCGCCATGCAGTCGGTTGCGCACTGCTGGCCGAGTTGTCCGGGGTGATCGCGGCGATCTTCATCTGCTACTGGTTCTTCGCCTGAACCCTCGGTTGAGCCTGGTTTGCCTGGGCAATGGTCCAGCTCACCACCTGCCCCACCAGTTGGTCGCTGGCTTGGCCAAAGCCGGTAACCACGGCTGACACCTGTTTGTCGGTCAGTGGTTGGCGGATCTCAAAGCGCTTGCTGGCCAGGATGCGCTGGTTGCGCCCCTGGACCAGGCGTGCGTCGTAGCGGATCACCACCTCTACCGCCCCGCCTGGGCGGTATTCACTCTGAAACGCCTGCAGCTCGCCAGCCAGCTCGTAGTCAGCCTGCAGGTTGCTGTCGTCGGCGCTCAGGCGCTGCACCTGGCCGTCACGCTGGAAGCCATCGAGCAAGCGGTTGCGCAGCAGCACCGGGGCCGCATCGCTCCAACGTGCGCCCTTGTAGCTGCTGACCACATCGCCTTGGGGAATCACGGCAATCCGTGGCCCGGCCAGCACTTCGCTGGCCAGTGGCTTGTTCAGGCGCAATGACCAGTCCAGTGCCGGTGCCGTGCGGCTGGGTTGATTCACTGGCAGGCGGTAAAGGTCCACGGGTTCGCTTTTGGGCAGGATCGAGCAGGCACTGGCCAGGCTCAGCGCGGCCGCCAGGGCCAGCAGGCGCAGCGACGGTTTCATGGCTGGAACTCCTTGTTGTTGTCGCGGCCAAGCAGGTAGCCGCTCGGGTCGGCCTCCAGTTGCCGGGAAATGCCTTTGAGTGCGTTAAGGGTTTCGCGCAGTTCACGAATGGCCGGGGTGAGCTGGTTCAGGCCCTGGGCGCCGTCGCCGATGGCCTCGCTGTTGTTCTTCAGCAGGTTGTTGATGGTTGCCGTGCTTTCAGCCAGTGACTGCATGGCCTGCTCGGCGCTGCCGATCGCCTGTTTGCCTTCGCTGCCCAGCAGGCCGTTGGCATTGCGCATCAGCGTCTGTGTTTCGGCCAGGGTGGCGCTGGCCTGCTTGCCCACCTGCACCAGCTGTTCGATGGCCTCGGCGATGCTGCCATGCTGGCCGGCAAAGGCGCCGGTGGTCTTGTCGAGGTTGGCCAGGGTGTTGCTGAGGTGGCCGATGTTGTCCTCGGAGAACATCTGGTTGGCGTTGTGCAGCAGCAGGTTGATGTTGGTCACCAGGTCGCTGCTGTCATTGAGCAGGCGCGAGATGGGCGATGGCGAGGCGATGATCACCGGTAGCTTGCCATCTTTGCCCTTCAGTTCTGGGCTTTGCGGGGTGCCGCCGCTGAGCTGGATGAACGAGTTGCCAGTGACCCCGGCCAGGGTCAGCTTGGCCTGGGTGTCTTCCTTTACCGGTGTGTCACCGCTCAGACGTACCCGTGCCAGTACCCGGCGTGGGTCTTTGGGGTCCAGGCGCAGGGTGGACACATCGCCCACCTTGATGCCGTTGTACTGCACCGGGCTGCCACGGGACAGGCCCGAGACGGCTTCGTTGAACACCACTTCGTAATCCTTGAAGGCGTCGTCGACACTGGACTTGGCCAGCCACAGGCCGAACAGCATGGCGCCGGCCACCACCAGGACGGTGACCAGGCCGATAAGAACGTGATGGGCTCGGGTTTCCATTGCTCAGCGCTCCTGCCCGGCACGGGTGGCAGCCTGTTCGGCTGCGCGCCCGCGTGGGCCGTGAAAGTATTCTTGGATCCAGGCGTCGTTGGTCTGCTCGACCTCGGCCAGCGGGCCGGCCACCAGGACTTTTTTCTGCGACAGCACCGCAATGCGGTCGGTGATGGTGTACAGGGTGTCGAGGTCGTGGGTGATGAGGAACACCGACAGGCCCAGGGCATCGCGCAGGGTGAGGATCAACTGGTCGAACGCGGCGGCACCGATCGGGTCCAGGCCGGCGGTGGGTTCGTCGAGGAACAGGATGTCCGGGTCCAGGGCCAGTGCGCGTGCCAGCGCCGCACGCTTGATCATGCCCCCCGACAATGAGGCCGGGTACTTGTCGGCGGCCGAGATCGGCAACCCGGCCAGGGCCAGCTTCACGCCGGCCAGGTGCTCGGCATCGGCGCGGGACAGCCCGGCGTGCTCGATCAGGGGCAAGGCCACGTTCTCGGTCACCGTCAGCGAAGAGAACAGCGCGCCCTTCTGAAACAACACGCCAAAGCGCCGCTCAACCAGCGAGCGCTGTTCTTCACCCAGGCCGGCCAAGTCCTGGCCGAATACCTTGATCTGCCCTTCGTTGGGTCGGCGCAAGCCGATGATGCTGCGTAGCAGCACCGATTTGCCGCTACCTGAGCCACCGACCACGGCGAGGATTTCGCCACGGTACAGGTCAAGGTCGAGGTTTTCATGCACCACCTGGCGGCCGAAGCGGTTGCAGATGCCACGGGCTTCGATGACGCGATCCTGATCACTCACCAGCCCATCTCCATGAAGAACAGCGCGGCTACCGCATCCAGCACGATGACCACGAAAATCGACTGCACCACCGCCGAGGTGGTGTGTGCCCCTACCGATTCGGCGCTGCCGCTGACCTTGAAGCCTTCCAGGCAGCCGATGGCGGCGATCAGGAAGGCGAAGAAGGGTGCCTTGGCCAGACCTACCAGAAAGTGCTGCACGCCGATGTCGCTTTGCAGCAGCGACAGGAACATGGCCGGCGAGATATCCAGCGTCAGGGCGCAGACCACCGCGCCACCAATCATGCCGCAGATCATCGCGACAAAGGTGAGCAACGGCAGCGAAATCAGCAAGGCCAGCACCCGTGGCACCACCAGTAGCTCCATGGGGTTCAGGCCCAGGGTGCGGATGGCGTCGATTTCTTCATTGGCCTTCATCGAGCCTATTTGCGCGGTGAACGCGCTGGCCGTGCGCCCGGCCATGAGGATGGCGGTCAGCAGCACGGCGAATTCGCGCAGGAACGAGAACGCCACCAGGTCGACGGTGAAAATGGTCGCGCCGAAGTCGGCCAGCACCGTGGCACCGAGGAAGGCCACTACCGCACCCACCAGGAAGGTCAGCAAGGCGACGATGGGCGCGGCATCCAGCCCGGTCTGTTCGATATGTGCCACCACCGGTGTGAAGCGCCAGCGATGCGGTTGCAGGGCGCGACGCAGCAAGGTTTCGAGGATGACGCCGACGAAACCGAGCAACTGCATGGAGTCTTGCCACAGTGTGCCGACGGCGCGGCCGATGCGTTCCAGCAGCATCAGCAGTACGTTCCGCTCGGGCTCCTTGACCGGGATGCAGTAGTCCTGGACCGAGCAGTAGACGTTCTTGAGCAGTGCGCGGCTGGCTTCGGGCAGGTCTTGGGTACAGCGCGACAGGCGCTCGGAACCTAGCAGCTCGGCCAGCAGCGACGCGCCGGCGGTGTCCAGGCGGCCTAGCTGGCTGAGGTCGGCGACGGTGTCGGCAGCGTATTGCGTGCGCAGTTGCTCGCTTTCGCGCTTGAGGTTGGCGTAATGCGCCAGGGTCCAATCACCGGTAATGCGCAGGCAGGGCGGCTGGCTGCTGGTGTCCAGAATGGCGCTGGGGGTGGTCATAGGCTCCATGCAATTGACTCGGCGCTAAGGCTTAGGGGCTGATCATAGCGCAGCGGGCATGGGCTGTTTGTTGATTATGTGCTGTGTTAGGGGCTACGAGGCTGCAACGCAGCCCCTTTTTACTTACTGCGCCGGTGCGTCGTCGACCACCTTGAAGCGCAGCACGCCGATCACCTGCCCATCTTCGGTCAGCACCCTTACCTGCCACTTGCCTACCGGGTTGGGCGGGAAGTTCTGCTTGTGGGTCCAGGCCCGGTAGCCTTCCTTGCGCCCGCCGTGGATGTCCAGGGCTATGCGGTCGACCTCCTGGCCGTCCTTTTGCCACACATGGTAGATCCGCTCATTCAGGCCGCGTGGCGCGTTGATGGCGGTATAGGCGTACAGGCCGCTGCTGCGTATGCGACTGGCGGCAATCTCGTCCAGCGATTCGCCTGGCTGGCGGTTGAGTACTTCGGTGCTCACCGCCACCTCGGTCATCCACAGGGTTGCTGGCGGCACCCAGGAGCGCAACAGCCAGCCGCCGGCACCGACCGACAGGGTAACCACCACCAGCGCCACGGCGCGGCGCCAGTTGTTGATCGGGAAGCTACTGGCCAGGCTGGGGAACGACAGGGCCATGGCTGCGATCAGGGCCAGCTTGAAGCTTTGCGCGGTGGTCAGGTGCAGGATGATCGGCAACGCAGTCAACAGGGCGGCGAACAGCGTCAGGGTGTGCAGTGCCAGGAACAGCCAGCGCCGGGGTGCCAGCCACTTGTAGTACAGGGGGTCGGTGATCGAAATCAGGCCGGCGGCGCCAAGCAAGCCAGTGAAGACCAGTTGGCCGCTGTTCCAGGTGGTGGTGATGAAGAAGAACGGCAGCACGAAGAACAGTGTTTCTTGGTGGATCATCTGCGTCGCGTAGCGCAATAGCGGCTGCGGGATCTCGCGGTTGAAGGTGCGTGCGAACAAGCCGGTGAGGGTGTTTTCCAGCATCAGCCAGACCCAGCTGACCAGCATGAGTATGGCGACCCAGCTGGCCAGGCCGGCTTGGCGATCGACCAGGATGAAGCTGCCGATACCGGAGAGGAAACCGCCGAGCGCGATGATGCCGGGGTAGCGTTTGAGCAGTTCGATGATGCGCTGGACGATATGGGGGATTTGGGGCATTGGGGGCTACGACAGAAAGGATGAGTTGGCGGTACCGGCCCCTTCGCGGGCACGCCCGCGAAGGGGCCGGTACTGGCAAAAGGATACCGCCGATTCACCGCTGCCGTGTAGCACCACTCGGCCGTTGCGGGCCTTGCCGCCGCCAGCGCAGCAGACCGGCCGCCAGTATCAGGCCCACTATCAGCGCGACCAGCCCGTATAGTTCGTCATAGCCAAGCAACGGCTTTTCGATGCGCAGGTAGCCGTCCTCCTTGAGCAGTGCCTTCAGCGCCTCGTTGGCCTGGGCCAGGCTGACCTGGCGCAGCTTGCGCACCGGGTTGGCGAAGCGCCCGTCGGTATAGTCGTTCAGCGCACCCCAGTAGTAGTCGGCCAAGGCACTGTTACCCTGGGTACTCCAGCTTTCCTTGGCGACGCTGGCGTCCTTGATGCGGGCAAAGGTGTCTGGGTCGAGGCCTTCCTTGCGCAGGTGGTCGAACAGCGCCTGCATCACCTTCACCGCCTTGTCGATGTCATCGCGCTCAAGGTCGGCATTGAGGCTGAGCAGGCCGGTGTCGCCGAAGCTTTCTCGTTGCACCGAAGGGCCATAGGACAGCCCATTGCGCAGTCGCAGCTGGTCGTACAGCGCCCAGTCCAGGTAACGCGACAGCAGGTCGAGGGTGGCCTGGTGGTCGTTGTCCAGCACGGGCTCGATGAACAGCCAGTGCAGTTTGACGCTGTCGCCCAGCCAGCCACGGGTCAGGTCGCGGCGCTGCTCGGCCTGCTGGGTAATGCTTTCCAGGTTGCGGCGTTCTTCTGGTTCAGTTGCTGGCAGTTCGCCAAAGGTGCGCTCCAGATACGCCGGCAGCAGACGGTCGAGGCCGCCGACCACGATCAGGGTCATGTTGTTGGCCGCGTACCAGCGGTCACGCAAGGCCTGTACTTGCTCCAGGGTCATGTCGTCGAGGTTGGAGCGCTCCGGGCATTTCAGCCCCAGCTCGGTGCCCAACTGGTCGCTGGCCGGGTGGCCGATATCCTGGCGGTCGAGCCAGCGCTGCAAGTGGCCGTAGTGGCCGCCATCTTCGCGTTCGATGATGCGCTTGGCGGTGGCCAGGGCCTTGGCGTCGATGCGGGTATCGCGGATCACCGCCAGCAGCAGGTCGAGGACCTTGCGCTGATTGCGCGCAGGGGCTTCGATGACAAAAGTCGTGTCGGCGCTGCTGGTGTAGGCGTTCCACTCGCCGCCAAGCGCCTGCAGGCGCTCTTCCAGGCCGCCCTCGCCCATTTCGTCGATGCCGCTGAACAACAGGTGCTCAAGCAGGTGCGGCAGTTCTTTCTGCTCGCAATCGAAGTCATCCAGGCCCACCCCGACCACCAGGCGAATTGCCACATGATCACGTTCGTAGCCGTTTTTCAGGATGACCTGCAGGCCATTGGGCAACAGGTAGCCTTCGACCCGCGAGCGGTCGAGGGCGATCGAGGGCAGGCTGCAGATCAGCAGGCAAACGAACATCAGGCAACGCATGGGCGAGCGAGGGTCCTTAGCTATAAGAATTCACGGCTGGCGGGCTTCGTCCGGCACACTGTCGAGCATCAGCCCACCGGTGTCCGAGCCGCCCAGTACCACATAGGCACTGCTACAGAACAAAGAGTTCAACCGCTTCATGTCGGCGATCAGCTCCAAGTGTAGCGAACTGGTCTCGATGCTTTGCACGACCTTGCGCTGCAGGCGGCTGACATGGGCGTGGGCGAGGCGCCGTTCCTGGGCACGGAACCTGCGTTTCTCCCGCAGCAGCAAGCGGGCGCTTTCCGGGTCGGCACTGAGGAACACCGACAGGCCCAGGCGCAGGTTGGCCAGCAATTGTTCCTGCAGGCCGGTCAGTTCCTCCAGGCCGACCTGGGAAAACTCCCGGCGCTGGCTGGTTTTCTGCTGTTGGACCTTGCGCAGCATGCGTTCGATCAGGTCGCAGGCGAGCTTGAGGTTGATGGCCAGCTCGATGATTTCGGCCCAACGGCGATTGTCCTGTTCGCTGAGGTCCTCGCGCGACATCTGCGCCAGGTACAGCTTGATCGCGCTGTACAGGGCTTCGGCATCTTCGCCCAAGGCGCGGACCTGCTGTGGCAAGGCCGCCTGGGTACCGCGCAACGCGCCGAGCATGGCTTCGAGCAGGCTGTCGACGATATCGCCCAGGCGCAGGGTTTCTCGGCATGCGTTGGCCAGGGCCAGGCTGGGCGTTTCGAGTGCCGAGGCGTCGAGGTGGCGTGGGCGCACTTGCCCGTTGCCTGTTTCCCGTTCGGGCAACAGGGCGTTGCACAGCCGGCCCATGGGTTTGACCGTGGGTAGCATGAGCAGGCAGCGCAGCGTGTTGTAGAGCAGGTGGAAGCCGATGACCAGCTCTTGCGGGCTGAAGCTCAACGAGTCCATCCATTCCACCAGCGGGTGCAGCACCGGGATGATCAGCACCAGGCCGATCAACTTGTACAGCAGGCTGCCCAGGGCCACCCGGCGCCCGGCGGCGTTCTGCATGCTGGTGCCGATGAACGCCAGCAGCCCACTGCCGATGTTGGCGCCAACTACCAGGCCGATGGCGACCGGCAGGCTGATCACTTCGGCGCCGGCCAGTGTGGCGGTGAGCAGCACGGCGGCCAGGCTTGAATAGGAAATCATGGCGAACATCGCCCCGACCAGGGCGTCGAGCATGATGTCGCCGGTCAGCGAGGCAAACAGCACTTTCACGCCCTGGGCATGAGTGATCGGCGCAGCTGCCTGCACGATAAGCTCAAGTGCCAGGATGATCAGCCCAAGGCCGATGCCTACACGGCCCAATTGGCCGGCCCGCGTCTGCTTGCGCGAAAGGAAGAAGATCACCCCGAGGAAGATCAGCAGTGGCGACAGCCATGACAGGTCGAAGGTCAGTACCCGGGCCATCAGTGCGGTACCCACGTCGGCACCGAGCATGATCGCCAAGGCCGGGGTCATGGCCATCAGGCCTTGGCCGACGAAGGAGGTGACCAGCATGGCCGTGGCGTTGCTACTTTGCACCATGGCGGTGACCAGAATGCCGGCGATGAAGGCCAGCGGCCGCTTGTCCATGTTCTGGCTGATGATGCGCCGCAGGTTCGAGCCGAATACCCGGAGGATGCCGGTACGCACGATGTGGGTGCCCCAGACCAGAAGCGTCACGGCCGAGAGCAGGTTGAGCAGGGTCAGCATGGCGAAGGCCCCCTGTTGCGATGGCCTAGTGGGCCAAGAAAAGAAACATGAGCATTGGAATAATTTTCGGTGCTCACTCAAAGCTTTAGTTGTTTTGCGCAGCTGTCGCCAGCTTCGCATGGCTGGCACGGGTTTGAAACCGACCAGAAATGAAAAAAGGGCCACGAAGGGCCCTTTCTGTGCTGCACTTCCTGGTCTTATTGACCCGGAATGTCCTTGCGCAGTTTCACCGGATCATGCTCTTTGCCTGCCTTGCGGGCCGCGGCGGTGCGCATGCGAATGTTGATCGCTTCCACTGCCAGCGAGAACGCCATGGCAAAGTAGACGTAGCCTTTGGGCACATGCACGTCGAACGCTTCGGCGATCAGCACGGTACCGACCACGATCAGGAACGACAGCGCGAGCATCTTCAGCGACGGGTGCTTGTCGATGAAGTCGCTGATAGCGCCGGCGCACAGCATCATCACCAGCACGGCAACCACGATGGCCGCGATCATGACCGGAACGTGGGAAACCATGCCCACCGCTGTGATCACCGAGTCCAGCGAGAACACGATGTCGATGATGGCGATCTGGATGATGGTGTAGAAGAACTTGCCACCCGCGCCTTTTGGCTCGTCCGGGTTTTCGTCTTCGCCTTCCAGGCCGTGGTAGATCTCTTGCGAGCTTTTCCACAACAGGAACAGACCACCGAAGAACAGGATCAGGTCGCGCCCGGAGATGCCTTGGCCGAACACCACGAACAGGTCGGCGGTAAGGCGCATGACCCAAGTGATCGACAGCAACAGCATGATGCGGGTGACCATGGCCAGGGCCAGGCCGAAGATCCGGGTGCGCGGCTGCATGTGCTTGGGCATGCGGCTGACCAGGATCGAGATCATGATGATGTTGTCGATACCGAGGACGATCTCAAGCGCGGTAAGGGTGAAAAAGGCAACCCAGATTTCCGGGCTGGTCAGCCATTCCATGTATTTTCCTTCGAGCGGTAATGGCGACGCGCCCCGGTCAGGGCGCGTCGCGTAGGTGATACGTGTGTATTAAAGACTACTGAACAGCGGGAAAATGCCCATCAGCAGTGCGGCGAGCATTATGCACAGGCACACCAACACTGCCCACTTGAGTGTAAAGCGCTGATGGTCGCCAAATTCGATACCGGCCAGGGCCACCAGCAGGTAGGTGGAGGGTACCAGCGGGCTGAGCAGGTGTACTGGCTGCCCGACGATCGACGCACGGGCCATCTCTACCGGGGTGATGCCGTAATGGCTGGCGGCTTCGGCCAGCACTGGCAGCACGCCGTAGTAGAACGCGTCGTTGGACATGAAGAAGGTGAACGGCATGCTCACGATCGCGGTGATCACCGCCAGGTAAGGGCCCAGCGCTTCGGGGATGACCGCCAGCAGGCTCTTGGACATGGCGTCGACCATGCCGGTACCGGACAGGATGCCGGTAAAGATGCCTGCGGCGAAGATCAGCCCGGTCACGGCCAGTACGCTGCCTGCGTGGGCGGCGATGCGGTCCTTCTGCTGCTGCAGGCATGGGTAGTTGACGATCATCGCGATGCTGAAGGCGATCATGAACAGCACCGGCAGCGGCAGTACACCGGCGATCAGTGCGACCATCAGGGCAGCGGTCAGTGCACCGTTGAAGTACAGCAGCTTGGGCCGGCGTGCGTCAGGGTATTGCGAGACAGTGATTTCACTGTGGTCGATGTCGTCGGTCGGCAGGTGCAGTTCGCCTAGGCGAGCACGTTCACGCTTGCCGTACATGTAGGCGATGGCCAGGATCGCCAGCACACCGAACAGCATGGCCGGGATCATCGGCACGAAGATGTCCGATGGGTCTACGTGCAGGGCGCTGGCAGCGCGGGCGGTCGGGCCACCCCACGGGGTCATGTTCATCACCCCGCCGGCGAGGATGATCAGGCCGGCCATGATCCGCGGGCTCATGCCCAGACGGCTGTACATCGGCAGCATAGCGGCACAGCAGATCATGTAGGTGGTGGCGCCGTCACCGTCGAGCGAGACCACCAGGGCCAGTACAGCGGTGCCGACCGAGACTTTCAGCGGGTCGCCCTTGACCAGTTTGAGGATCTTGCGCACGGCCGGGTCGAACAGGCCGGAGTCGATCATCAGGGCGAAGTAGAGAATGGCGAACATCAGCATCACGCCGGTTGGCGCGAGCTTGCTGATGCCTTCGAGCATCATGGGGCCGATCTTGGCGGAAAAACCACCGAACAGGGCGAACAGGATCGGTACCAGGATCAGCGCGATCAAGGCCGACAGGCGCTTGGTCATGATCAGGTACATGAAGGTGATGACCATGGCAAAGCCGAGGAAGGTCAGCATGGCAATACTCCAGGCGTGGCGCTACGAAAGGAACGTCGATTCGGGCGGATCAGCGCGTTGGGCGCTGCGCGGGGAGCATGCGGAGGGGGACTGCGGAAAGGCGGGCACAGGAATACATCAGAATCACCATTGTTGTTGTTGATTGGGCCGGGGGCGGTTTTACCGGGTGCCCTGGCTGACCGGTCTCGTGCCGGTAGTGGGCGCTATCCTATGAGGGCAAGCTTTCAGCCAGCTTTCGCCGAAGCAAAGGCGACGAGAGGTAGGTGATGCAGAATGTGACCGAAGGGGGCTGCCATTGCGGCGCCTTGCGTTACCGGTTGGAGGGCGACCTGACGGACATCGCCCATTGCCATTGTTCGATATGCCGCCGGGTAAGCGGCGGGCTGGTGGTGACCTGGCTCACCCTGCCTCGTTCGGGGTTTCAGTGGCTGGCGGGCGAACCCAACTGCTATGTGGCACCGGCCAGTTGCAGCCGGTACTTCTGTGGGCATTGCGGGGCGCATGTGGCATTGGTGACCACGCACAGCCCGGAAACGGTGGATGTGACGGTGGCGACGCTGGATCACCCGGAACTGGTCAGGGCCAACCGGCATATCTGGGTGGGCAGTCGGCTACCTTGGCTGCATCTGGATGAACAGTTGCCTTCCGAGGCTGAGGAGAAGCTTTAGGCCTGTGTTGTCTGTACCGGCCTCTTCGCGGGTAAACCCGCTCCCACAGGATCACCGCAGCCTCAAGGCCTGTGCAGTCCCTGTGGGAGCGGGTTTACCCGCGAAGAGGCCGGCACAGGCAACATCACAATTGCAGGCCACCCGCAGCCTTGTGCAGCGCCCGCAAGTGCTCGCCGATCTGCTTCACATTGGCTTCGATCGCGGCAATTTCCTTGGCCCGTGATGGCTCCAGCAGCGCCCTCACCTCTTTGTCCAGGCTGGTGCTCAAGCGCAACAGCTGTGCCTGGCGTTCGCTGCTCACCTGCTCAAGGTGCTTGCGCTCTTCGGGTTGCGGCAGCCCGTAGCCCTTGGCATCCAGCAACTCTGCCGGACGGCTGAGGAAACCGCTGTTGGCGAGCATCTGCTTGAGGGTTGCGTCAGCTTTGTTGACGCTGCCATCTTTCAGCGCCGCAGCATTCAGGTAGCGCTGCTTGACCTCGTCTTGAGCCAGCAGAAGCTGCCGGCGAAGGCTGGCTTGTTCGAGCAGCAGCAACGCGGCGCTGGTGCGCAGGTCAGCCTTGGCGAACCAGCTGCGACGTTGATCGGCCTCCAGGGCCAACCAGTCTTCAACCAGGGCTTGCTTGATCGGCAGCTGTTTCCTGAGCACTTCGAACATGGCCTGGTAGCGGTCGCGGTAAGAATCGAAGCGGTAGCCCAGGCGCAACGCCTCGCGCGGGTCATCAAGCACGCTGGTGTCGGCCAGCCCCCTGCCCTTTAGCACGGCCAGCAAACCGTTGGGCATGATGCTGTCCAGGTCATTTATGCGCGGGTTGGCTGTGCCGCTGCGCAGCAGTTTCAACGACTCCACTGCACAGTTGTTGGACAGGAACCAGTAGTTGCCGTCATAGCTCCAGTGCATCTCGGCGGCCTGGCGCACCAGGTTCTCGATTTCTTCGCGGTTGAGCTTCAAGGGCACCGAGGCCAGGCTGCGCAGTTCGGTCTTGGTGTATTCGTCGATCACTTGGCCCAGTGG
>NZ_BCBQ01000101.1:0-20010 GCF_001320885.1 Pseudomonas sp. NBRC 111140 | reverse complement strand
TAATCTTGCGGTACTGCATGATTACAGCGGAAAGCCGGAGCAAAAACTTGAGTCGCTAATACAGCAGAAGCTACTCAAGAATAAGTCGGTGTTTAATTTCTCACAGTTTCGCGATCTTTCAAAAATCGGGGAAGACAGTGTTGCAACAGATGTTGAGGACTTGCTTGATCCCGATAGATACATGATAGTTTTCTCAAGCGTGTTTCAGAAAGAGCTTGGTCAGAAGGCCATTGCTCAATCGGACCTTCCACCAGGGGATCGAATTGTCGGAAGAATTGAAAAATATCTCTCTACCAACAATATAAGGATCCGCCCCTCAGGAGGTTATAATCATTACGCTGTGGCTGCCGCTTTCGTGGCCAGTATTGCGGAAAACTGTACCGATGATACTGTTGCCCGTTTCACAGCGTTGTTCAAAGATGTCAACGTTGCACTGAAATAACCTCTAGGTCCAGCCGGGACACTCTCCTGGCTGGGTGGTTATAGTTCAAAAAACATTTTTGATGTCGTGGCATCATCCATAGTGACGCGTAAATGGCGTAAATGAGGTGTGATGTCGCTCGCCATGGCGCGCAAAGCGCCATGGTGGCCACGTTGTTCAGAAATGACCGGGCTTGTCAGGCGCTAAGAGTAAAATTGAGCTAACCGGATCACTTTAACAATTCAGACCTTGCTTTCCTGCGCCTTGCCAGATCAAAGATGGCATACTGTTCCTCAAGCGATTCCAGAGGATCACCCTATGCATTGCACGAATGCTTCTCTAAGACGGTGCACATGCGAGTTGTGGGGAAGTCCATCTGCAATGAAGAACGTCGGCTTTCCCGAATCAATCGCACTTTAACTTTCCTAAATGGATCGACTGCTGTAACCCATCACCGGAAATTATCGAGCCATTGCAGCCTGTCATGACAATGCAATCGGCACGATCTTCATCGTGCAAATACCCATCTAGGATCTAACAAAATTCTTCTCCTCAAGACGAAAGCAAGGCAAAATCCCCTTTTTTTATGCTTGAGGCCAAAATGGAAAAGCTTATTGCGTCAATTCAAGATTTCCCTGTGATTGTCCAGGGGGCTATGGGGTCTGCACTATTTGCATTGCTGATGTACATTGGCCAAAAAGTGACCACCTACTGCTTCGATAGCTTTCGCACGAGTTCAAAGAAAACACGGATCAGACAACTAAAGGAACAACACGTACGTCTACGAGCACTTAGCTCTGAAGATGATTCTGAGAGGGCTTATTTGACGTCGCTACTTTGGTTGAGGGCATCGCGCCACGTTGTTAAAGCATTGATATGGATCACATTTGGTTTGGCGTTTGAGTCCGTGGCTGGGATCTTTAGTGCTGTAGGTTTTATAGGCGCATTTTATTATTTGTTTTTAGCGTTAAACATCGTTAAACCCATCGGTTATGAGGGTGATATCGACAAAAAAATCCAGGAAATTCGAAATGAGATTGAAGTTTTAAAAAATAGTATTTTAGTGCTTGAGAAGCGAAACAATTGAAAGAGCTTTAGCTATAAGTGTGTTGTATATGACCGGTAGTAAAAGTTTGGGGGTGTTTTCGGTACAAGCTTCCAGTTTCCGAAAAATTGGACGCCCTGGCCACCAACCTAGGTCTGTCTCCGGCGCTACAAATAAAGGCTTGCAGCGATGCAGGCCTTTTTTGTGCTTGAGAAAAGCGGTGGTCTTGTTCGCTCGCTGAAAAAAACTGCTGAGAGTGTCCCCCCACTTTTTTACGCTCTACGGGATTATCGAGTAGAAAATTCAAGTTGCTGCATAATGGTATCGTTAGTTTAAATTGGTTCGCGATAAAATATTTTCTTCCAGTGTCGCTCAAGGCGCGTACCTTCTGCTCCCTTTCCAATATTGTCAAGGCCGCGTACCATTACGTAGAGGCCACCCAAAATTTGAATTGTTTCAGTTGCCCCGACACTAGAATAGTCAAAGTTTGGAAAGAACACAAAGCAAGCCATAATCATCCCCACTAAAAACTCGGAAAGACCGTATGACAAGCGGAAATTTTCACGGTACCAATATAGAGCGGTGCCAAGAATTGGGAGCGAAATCAAGGTTCCCCAAGTTGAAATTGTTGACACAAGAAAATGGAAATTTATAGTTGACGCAATGCCCGACAAAGCTGTGATGAAGCTAGCAAAAATACTAAGCGTCAGATATCGACGCTGTTTGGAAATGATTGTCTTTGCCGTTTCTTCAATAACCTTGTCAGGTTTCGCAGTAACATGCTCTGCCAGAAGTTGTGCGCCTGTGATCGACCTTATTCTGTATAGGCGAAGAAAATTAGAAAGTGCATGATCTCCAGTTACAACGCATACTGCGTCTTCGCCAAGTAGTTCTGCATAGTATTTAGCAGTCCTCGCTATTTCTATGTCCGCGGAATCAAGTCGGTATGTGCCCCTCTCAGGCGCTATTGGCTCTTCTTGTGGTTTTCCAAGGGGTGATATTAGAGCACCCTTGCGGACTGCTTGCGAGACTAGCTCGAATACACCGCCAGGAACACCACGCATGCGTCTTTTACTAAGTTCTTCGATTACCACCTGAGGAATTATAATACTATCTGCTGCGGCCATTGCGAGTACTTCTGGGTGTTGAACCAATACATTGGTGTCGATGATGTAGTGATCGGTCACGGATAATCCTAATATTTAATGTGCCGGCTTGAGCGAATTTATGCTCTAGCTCTAAAAATTAACGGCGGCCGATGCATAATCTAGGCCGGAGGTTCGCACCAAAGAGAGATATGCTACTGGTTTGCCATTAGCTAGTCCACCGACTGTTTTGGGCCGAAAGCAGCTTCTGCCGTCGACCGTTTTGGGTCGGTAGCAGGCAATCACCACTGACCTCTATCGACCAGGCTGGAAACCATCGGCGCGATCAGGTTGGTTAAAAAAACAAGCCGGGATCCGCGCTTCTACGCGAGGACTGGGTTAGCTGGATGGCCATGCTTTTACAGATTTCACAAATGCTCGAACTTTTTAAAAAGCCATTTGGGTTTTTACTCAGTCTGGACTCATGGCCGCCGTTTGGGAATGGCTGCAATCGGCGCAAAAGCGCCTATTGGGCATAGAAATTATTCAGCGTTACGGATTCGACTCCATTGCTCTTTGTGTTGAGCCATTTCGCTCTTTACCACCGAAGCCTGCTTCTCTAAGCGACTGATCCCAAGTTGTTTGGATGTGCCGCGAAGAGTTTGGGCTTCGGCATGGGAGAGGATGTAGCAATCGGCTGCTCGAACACCGTTGACTACAACAACAACCAAGAAATCGAACTCGCGCGCGAGGGAGCCTATGGTGTTGTTCGTACTTTTGTTGTGCAGTTCGGTAGCTTTGACCTGAATTCTTACGATTCGTCCTGATTCTGAGATGGCGGTTATGTCATAGCTATCTTGATTAAATTTAATCGCGGGATATGCTTCAATTTCGTTTTCAAGTAGGCGCGTTAGAGTAAGGTACTCGCCAAACTTACCAATAAACTTCATCTCTCTTCCTGTGCAAGATAGGGGGGCTGGTCAAGTTGCGTATCTGGTTCAGTGTGCTTATGGCTTTTACTTTTGCACATAAACCTTCCATCCTACCAGCGTACTGCAATGGACGCATCCACGAGGTGCGGTGCATGCCAATGTATGCTAGCAGAAAATCAAATCATCCCACGAATTAGATATTGGATGGTGAAGGTTTCTTTGGTTGGGACTTCGGCTTTGGCTTTGACGTTACTGTCACAGGTGCTAGTTTTTGCTGTTTTCCGACCACTAGGGATCTGGCACCCCGTGGTTTAGATGCGCTAGTAGGCTTCGATACGAATATCTTTGCCGATCGCTTGGCGGCTTTCTTAGCAGTGCCAGTAATGGTCATGGAAAGCTGAGTACCACTGCCAATTCGCTTAAAGTAGGCAACGTTTTGGTTGTACAATCGTTCCAGATCTAACCAGTTGCTGCAGGCGCCAAGAGAATCAGCCCTAAATTGATTATCCTCGAGGACTCGCAGCATTTGCGGGTAGCGTTTCTTATGAAAGTCCCAAGCCGTCAGGAACTTACTTCTAACGTGAGGCGCTGGGTGCGAGCGCATCTGATCATGAATGTGCTGGAGAAACCTGATCTGGCCGAATAGGTTCGGAGCTACATCGCCAACAGAAGGGTTAAACACTGTTGGGTAAACGCCGAAAGCGTACTTGTTGAGGTTTTCCAGATGCTGATTCAGATAGACAAAGGAAAACTCATCGTTGAACCGTGCCAAGTGAAATGTCTGGTTGTACTTAGCACACTCGTTGTCCATGAATAGACCAAGCGAGGGAATGTCTTTCTCAGCCTTGTGAGCCTTGATCAACGCGCTTCCGTAAAAGCAGTCGACATGGTCCAATTCGTAGTGAAAGAACTCTCCCGCGACCAACGTTGCTCTGAAATAGATGTCTTGTCCGATCAAGCGGTCATGAAGGTCCTCCGCGAACTCCGTCAGATACATGACCAGATACTTTCGGACGTCATCGTTGGTGGGGGCGTCGTTGTTATAGACCAAGATGGTGTCGGAAAAGACAATCGTTGTGAAACTGTTGTGCTTGTGGACGTTCAGCGTGTCAAGGATCGAGTAGACACGAGCCACTTTACGCGGGTCTTTGGCCACCATTTCAGTAAAGCCAAGGATATCGATATAGAGAAGAAAACGGTCCGACATTGCAGTGTTCTTGTGATATTGGCGACACGCCATCATCGCTGGATTTCACTACATTTACCATCATCAAAAAATGCTCTTGACCTGGCCTTCAAGGAACCTTCGGCGACGGCGTTGGCGCAAATTGCCTTTGACGGGATTGGAGGTGCTTTCGGTGTCTAAGGCAGATAGGGGCTAACATTTTCTGGTATCGCTACTGGAGGGATGAGGGGGATTGGGAGTGGTGTGAGATCGATTGATAGAGCCTAAAAATTCCCGATTCGATTCCACGGAAAGCCATAACCAGCTGATTTTTTTATAGATATCCTATGAGGTACAGCTTGAAATCCACCAAATTCCAGCCCCGCGAAAACCGGGCCGTCACGGCCAACAACCGTCCGTCTGTCTCCGCACCAGTTCAGGTTCCAGCGAAGGCTACCAAAATCTCTGGAACCCCCGTAAAACCCGCCTTTTGGCGGGTTTTTTCGTTATAGCGTTCCGTCGGATTCCGACAGCTGCCAGCCGATTTAAGGGGGTAATGGTCGGGATAAAGTCGATTCGAGAAAGGGGTTTGCCCTTTTGGCTCGTACTACTGCTTTCTTGACTGACACCGGCTGCTCGGCCAAACCTGGTTTTGGCATCACGATGAAATGCTGGAGTGCGAACACAACCCGCGATTGAGCTTTCGTAACAAGGCCGGTTACCGCAGCCTGGTGGTCCATTCCCGTTGGATAGGGGTATTGGGGCTGCTACGCAGCCCTTCACACACTGCGCCCTTTTGCATCCTTGTCGGCACCCAATTAGTCAAATATGATACCGCTTCTCATTTGCATCAATTCTGTGACCGCCAATGGCATCCGTCGATACCGCTCAGTTCACTGCTCTGTACGAACAGCAACACCGCTGGTTGCGTAGCTGGCTGTATCGGCAATTGAGCTGCTCACACCGCGCTGCTGATTTGATGCAGGACACCTTCATGCGTCTGTTGGTCAGTGACCAGGCATTTGAAGTCCGCCAGCCTCGGCCTTTCTTGGCCAAGGTGGCACGCAGTGTCCTGTCCAACCACTATCGCCGCGCACGCTTGGAAAAAGCCTACCTGGATGCGCTCCAGACGGAAGACGAAAGCGTGCTGCCGGATCTGGCGACCCAACTGATTGTTTTCGAGACGCTGGTTCGGCTCGACGAAGCGCTCTGCGAACTGGATGTCGCCGTCAAAAAGGCTTTTCTCTGGTCGCAACTGGACGGGCTCAGCCACGGAGAAATTGCCGAACGGCTGGGTATTTCGATCGCTACCGTCAAACGCCATATCATCAAGGCGGGTGCGCGATGCATGCTGGTGACGGGATCGCTGCAATGACGATTTCCGGGAACGCCGTTAGCCGAGAACCATCGCTATCGCCAAAAATGTGTGAGGAGGCGATGGAGTGGTGGCTCGATATGCAGGAGGCCAATTTCGATTCATCCGCACAGGCCGCTTTTGTGGCATGGCGCAGTGAACACCCTTTGCATGAACTGGCCTGGGAAAAAGCCTTGGCGCTGGGGGAGCAGCTCGACTCTTTGCGCACCCGAGGCGATCCAGACCTTGCCCGGCGGGCGCTGTTGCTTCCCTCCCAGGAAAAGCTGAGCAGGCGTCGGGCGATAAAAGGGTTGGCATTGTTGCTGGCTGCAAGCGCCGGTGCATGGATGAGTCGAGACAGCGAAATGGTGTCGCGCCTCAGTGCCGATTACACCACGGGTGTGGGCGAGCAGCGACGTGTTGCGCTGGCCTCGGATCTGTCGCTAGAACTCAATACCCATAGCGCGATAAACGCTCGTGCGACGGGCCATCGTTGGCACCTTCGATTGCTCAGCGGCGAGGTCTTGATTGATGCTGCCTTGAACCCGGCGCTATTCATCGATACCGCTCAGGTTCGCACGCAAGCGTCCTCGGCACGTTTCACGATACGGCAGCTCGACAATGGCTCTACCCAGTTGGCGGTCTATCGTGGCTCGCTTCAAGTGACCCCGACTCAGGCCGGCACCTGGACTGCCCTGCAAGCCGGGCAGCTGGCGCGTTTCGGGCCGCTTGGGGTGCTCGATCAGGGTGTAATGCAAGCATCCAGCCCCGCCTGGGCCGAAGGCATGATCGTCGCCAACGGCCAACCGCTTCAGGCTTTCCTCGACGAACTTGGCCGCTATCGTCATGGGTATCTTGGGTGCGACGCCGCCTTGGCCAATCTGCGCGTGTGGGGCACCTACCCGCTGGCTGACAGCGATCGAGTCATCGATGCCGTCGCCCAGACGCTGCAATTGGAGGTACAGCGTTTCACTCGCCTGTGGATCAACTTGCGTCCCTCGCCAGCGAACGTCTGAAGTTTTTTCGTCCTCGATGAGCCGTTTTGATTTCTGGCGAGACTCATAGGCCATACATCAAAAATCATCGGGGGAACTTCACATGCCTCACCGCAGTATTTCGTCGCACTACAGGTCGCTCGCCAACACATTGGGTTGCGCCGCGGCGGTTCTGATCGCTACTTCATCGCCCGTGTGGGCAGCCGCCGATAACAGCGTGCAACACTACGAAATTCCCCCGGCGTCACTCGGTACTGCGCTCAACCAACTGGGCCAGCAAGCCCATTTGCTGCTGTCGTTTTCCAATGATTTGATTGCCGGGCAAAACAGCCCTGGTTTGAGTGGTGATTACACGGTCGACGGTGCTTTACAGGTGCTACTCGCAGGCAGCCAACTCATTGCGGTTCGCCAGCCGGATGGGCGATACACCCTGCAACGAGCGCCAGCTTCTAGCGCCCTGGAGCTTCAAAGCATTTCAATTTCGGGCAAAGCGCCCGGGTCGACGACAGAAGGTACCGGGCTGTACACCACCTATTCATCCAGCAGTTCGACCCGCCTGAACCTGACCCCCAAAGAAACCCCGCAGTCGCTGACCGTCATGACCCGCCAGCGCCTGGATGATCAGCGCCTGACCAATCTCAGTGACACCCTCGATGCCACCCCGGGCGTCATCGTGTTGCGCGACGGACTGGGTGCCGAGTCTGACGGTTACTTCTCTCGGGGCTTCGAGATTCAGAACTTTGAAATCGACGGCGTGCCCACCGTCAAGCGCATGGACAACTACACCCAGAGCATGGCCATGTATGACCGTGTGGAGGTGGTGCGCGGTGCTACCGGCTTGATCAGCGGCCTGGGCAGCCCTTCAGCGACGATCAACCTGATCCGCAAGCGTCCGACCGCTGAGGCACAGGCCAGCGTCTGGGCCGAAGCCGGTAATTGGGACCGCTACGGTACCGGCTTTGATGTGTCTGGCCCGCTGACCGAAACCGGTAACGTACGCGGTCGTGTGGTCGCCGACTTCAAGACCGAGCGGTCCTGGGTCGACCGCTACAAGCAGGACTCGCAACTGATCTACGGCATTACCGAGTTTGACCTGACTGAAGACACCCTACTGACCATGGGCTTCAGTTACCAACGCACAGACGTTGACTCCCCAATGCGCTCTGGCCTGCCGACCCGTTTCACCGACGGCTCTCGCACCAACCTCAAACGCTCGCTCAATTCAGCTCAAACCTGGTCGTACAACGACCATGAACAAACCAGCTTTTTCACGTCGATCGAACAGCAGTTCGCCAATGGTTGGAGCGGGAAGATCGAGCTGACCCACTCCGAAAACAAGTTCGATGAAGTCTTCAACTACGTAAACGGTGGCCTCAACCCGGACGGAAGCGGCACCACTCAGTTGCCCGTGCGTTTCTCTGGTATCCCGCGCCAGAACAACATCGATGCCTACCTGACCGGCCCGTTCGGCCTGTTGGGCCGCGAGCACGAGTTGATCGCCGGTATGACCTTGTCCAACTACTACGAGAACGTGCCAAGCTATGGCGGCTGGAAGTACGACTATTCCGGCTCTCCGGCCGGGGCGATCGACAACCTGCTGAACTGGAACGGCAACTCGGTAAAACCGGAATTCAACGTCACTGGCAAATCCACTAACGACGAAACCCAATACGCCGCTTATCTCGCCACGCGCCTGCATGCCACCGACGCTCTCAGTATCTTGCTGGGTAGCCGCGTGATCGACTGGCATCGTGAGATCGAGGACAAACCCTACAACGCAGAAAAAACCAAGACCAAAGAGTCGGAGACCGGCGTCTACATTCCGTATGCCGGCGTAGTGTATGACGTCAACGATACGTGGTCGCTGTATGCCAGCTATACGAAAATCTTCAACCCTCAGTCGTCCTGGGTTCGCGACATCAACAACAAACCACTGGACCCGATGGAAGGCACCGGTTATGAAGTTGGTATCAAGGGCAGCCACTTCGATGGCAAGCTGAACTCCAGCGTCGCGCTGTTCAAGATCGAGCAGGACAACCTGGCGATCTGGATCGATACCCCAGGCGGCAACACGTACAAGTCAGAACAGGGCACCACTACCAAGGGCGCTGAATTCACCCTGGATGGAGAACTGGCTGAAGGCTGGCAGGCATCTGCCGGTTATGCCTATGCAGTCAGCACCGACGCTGACGACCAACGTATCGTTACTACCCTGCCTCGCCACAGTCTGAAGACCTTCACCAGCTATCGCCTGCCGGGCATCTTGAACAAGGTCACACTTGGCGGCGGTGTGAACTGGCAGAGTAAAACCGGTGCCGACCTGCACACCTTCACTCAGGGCAGCTATGCCGTCACCAACCTCTTGGCGCGCTACGACTTCAACCAACATCTGAGTGCGTCTGTGAACCTGAACAACGTGTTCGACCGCGAGTACCTCAGCTATGCCGGCGACCACGGTATGTACGGTGCGCCAAGAAACATCATGACGGGTATCAAGTACAACTTCTGACTTGTGCCCTTGAGGGAGGCTGGGGCTGCTGCGCAGCCCATCGCAGGCAAGCCAGCGCCTACAGCGATTGTGTGGGTGTTTGAGTTCTGCGCAAGGCCGCTGCTGGGCGATGCCACGGTAAGCACGGAACCTGTAGGAGCAGCACAAGGCTGCTCTTACCGGGTGACGCGATAGCCTGGGTGATGGCCAGGCCCCTGGCCCGCGCTGGCCTCAGAAGTCCCAGCGAGTAGTGACCATGACGTTGCGCGGTTCGCCGTAGATGGCCGAGTTATAGAAGCCGACGTTGGTGTAGTAATACTTGTCGAAGATGTTGTTGAGGTTGACCGTCGCCGACAGGTTCGGGGTGATCTGGTAGCGGGTCATCAGGTCCACCACCCAGTAGGATTCTTGCGTAACGTCCTCGTTCACGCCCTTGGGGCTGTTCCAGATCTGCTGCCAGGCCTTGTTCTGCCAACGCGCACCACCGCCAAGGGTGATCTTGTCCAGGTCACCGGTGAGTTTGTAGGTGGTGTAGAGGCTTAGCTGGTCTTCGGGCTCGAAGGTGGAGAGCTTCATGTCGTTGCTGTCGCGCACCACCTTGTGGGTGTAGCCGCCCTGCACCTGCCAGCCCGGGGCCAGCTCGCCGGACACTTCCAGCTCGTAGCCTTTGGTGGTCGCCTTGCTGCCCTTGAACGCGTAGTTGGGCGGGGTAGGGGTCTGGTTGTTGTAGGCGTCATCCGGCACCGAGCGGTTGCTTTCCTTGACCTCGAAGTAGGCCAGGCTGGCGTTCAGGCGGCCGTCGAAAAACTCGCTCTTGATGCCGATTTCGTAGTTTTCGCCTTCATCCGGCTCGATCAGTTTGTTGTCGCGGTCGCGGTTGTAGTTTTCCTGGGGCATGAACACGTCGGTGTAGCTGGCGTAGACCGAGAAATTTTCGTTCAGGTCGTAGATGGCGCCGGCATAGGGAATGAAGCGCCCGGACTCGGTGTAGGTCGGGGTCAGGCCGGTCAGGCTGTAGTTGACCACGCGGCCACCCAGCAGCACTTTCAGGTCGTCGGTCACGTTCAGGCGGGTGGTGAGGTACACGCCGGTCTGGCGGATGACATCGTCGGTGCGCTGCGACACCGGACCCCAGTCGGGCTTGGGCAGGTTGCCGTGCCAGTTGTTGTAGTCCACCCGGTTCGGCACCGAGAAGGTTTCGTCCCAGTAACCCTTGCCGCTCCAGTGGGCCTTGCTGATCGAGCCGCCCAGTACCAGGTCATGCTCGCGGCCGAGCATGCTGAACGGGCCGCTCACGTAAAGGTCAGCCGAGTCGCTTGTGGTGTCGCCCTTGTAGCGTTGTGCGTTGATTTCAGCGCTGCCGTCGGGCTGCGGCTGGTCGAATTGGATGGCGCCCATTTGCGCATCGTAGCCGTTGTACTTGTGGTCCAGTTGCAGCTTGGTCACCCAGCCGTCACCCAGGTCGTGTTCCAGGGTGGCGAACACCGTGCGGGTGTATTGCTGCCAGCTGCTCCAGTCGGTCGAGTTGCTGAACGAGCGCTTGGCGTCGTTGCGCTCGCCCTTGGAATTGAGCAGCGGGAAGCTGCCAGACCAGGTGGAACCCTTGGGGTCGTTGTCCTGGTAGTCGGCGCCTACCGTCAGCAGCGTGTCAGGTGACAGGTCGAACTCGAGGATGCCGTAGAACACCGAGTTCTGGCTCGAGTAGCGGTCGATGAACGAATGCTTGTCCTGATAGGCGGCCACGGCCCGGCCGCGAACGTTGCCGGTTTCGGTCAGCGGGCCGCTGACATCCAGTTCGCTGCGGTAGTTGTCCCACGAGCCTGCACCCAGGGTGGCGTGGCCCTGGAAGTCGGCGGTGGGCTTTTTGCGTACCAGGTTGATGGTGCCGCCCAGCGAGCCTGCGCCGCTGAGTAGGCCGGATGCGCCCTTGAGTACTTCGATACGGTCGTAGATCGCCATGTCGCTCAGGGTGTTGCCTGCCGAGTAGGCGACGTTGCGCACGGCGGAGGGGATGCCGTCGTACTGGAAGTTGTTGATCGAGAAACCGCGCGAATAGTAGTTGGTGCGATCAGTGTCGTAAGCCGACACGGTAATACCTGGGGTGTGGCGCATGACTGCGTCGACAGTGTTGAGGGCAAAGTCATCCATGTGCTGACGAGTGACCACGCTGATCGACTGCGGGGTTTCCCTGGGTTTCAGCACCAGGCGGGTGGCCGTGGCGATGGTGCCGGGCGTGTAGGACCCCGTGCCTTCGGTGACGGTGCCCAGCTGGTTGCTGATGATGTTGGTTGCACTCAACTCCAGGGCGCCACCACTGTCGGCAACGACCTCCACCGTATAGTTGCCACCGCTATTGAGTGCCCGAAGGCCAGTACCCGCCAGCAGCTGGGCCAGGCCCTCGTCAATGTCATAGCTGCCATTGAGCCCAGCGCTGCGCTTGCCGGCGGTCAGCTGGGCGTCGGCAGAAAGCAGGATGCCGGCCTCGCTCGCGAAGCGGTTCAACGCCTGATCCAGGCCGCCGGCGGGGATGGCGTAACTGCGTGATTGCTCGCTGGCGCCAGCCGATGTTGCGGGCAGCGCCAGTAGAAGGGGGCTGCTGCAAAGCAAGCCGGCAAACAGGGTGTGACGAACCGCAAGGCTCAATCGAGAACGGGGTGTTGTGGGCAGATACGGCATTCTGACTGTTCCTCTTGAGAATGCTTCTTGGTTAAATTCAAGAGGTATCCCGGACGAGTCGGTAAAACCGACAACGGGCAGCAGCGTTTTTTTCATTCATTGCCGTTGCAGCACTTGGGTAACGCTGGTCATGCGGGACTGATGGTGGTCCAAAAACGTGTCAGGCGGTGTACTTTTACCGGTAGGGATTGCTCTAGCGCTGTAAGTACGCGGTCGGTGTCTGCCAGCGGAAAAACGCCGGTTAGCGGCAGGGCGGCGACGGCAGGGTCGCAGCGCAGCATACCGGCCCGATGGCGAGCCAGTTCTGCGGTGAACTGCCCGAGCGGCATGCGCTCGGCGATCAGCCGACCATCGTGCCAGGCGATGGCGTTGAGATTCGCGGGTGCGATGTCACCGATCTGGGTGGTGGAAAACCAGCAACCTTGTCCGGCTTGCAGGCGTATGGCGCGAGCCTGACGCGGGCGCAGTTCCAGTTCGCCCTCAAACAGGTCGACCTGGCATTTATCGTCATGTTGGTACACGGAAAAGCGTGTGCCGAGTGCCAGGACATCCCCGGCTATGGTGTCCACGATCAGTGGGCGTTGCGCGGGGTCATGGCCGCTGTCGAGCAGCAACTCCCCAGCGAGCAGGCGAATGCGGCGCTCGCTTGCGCTGAACTGGATATCAACCGCGCTACCGCTGTTCAAGCCAAGCCGGCTGCCATCGGCCAACGTGCGCTGCAGGCGCTCACCCGTGCCGCTGCGCAGATCTGCCATGGCCTCGCGCCAAGGCAATTGCGATTGGACGATGTAACCGCTGCCGCCAGCCAAAAGCAGGGCGCTGAGCAGTTTCAGCGTCTGTCGACGGCGCGCGTCAGGCTGCTCCCGTAGCACGGCCAGCGCGGTATCCGCTGACACGCCGCTCAGGGTATGTTGCAGGTGCTCCAGGCGCTGCCACGCACGGGCATGTTCCGGGTCCGCATTTCGCCACTCAGCAAAGCGACGCTGTTGTGCCTTGTCCAGCTCGCCGCTCCATTGCAGCATTAACCAATGGCTGGCCTGTTCGACGATGGTTGCGGCGATGGGCGTTTCGTTGGAAGTTTTCATTCGGCGTACAGCACCTGATAGCAGGCGGTGATGGCGCGCAGCATGTACTTTTGTACCGAGCTGACACTGACTTCGAGGCGTTCGGCGATTTGGCTATAGGTCAGCCCTTCAAACTGCGACAGCAGGAACGCCTCGCGCACCTTCGCCGGCATGCTGTCGAGCATGGCGTCGATCTGCATCAGGGTTTCGATCACGATGGCGCGGGTTTCCAGCGACGGGCTTTCTGGTTCGGGGAGGGCGGCCAGGCTCTCCAGGTAAGCGTGCTTGATCCGTTGGCGGCGCCATTGGTCTATGACCAGGTTGCGGGCGATCTGGGCCAGGAAACGGCGGCCGTCGTTCTGCTCTGGCAGGCGTCGCGTTACCAGCAGGCGCAGGAAAGTGTCCTGGGCAATATCCGCAGCCCGTTCTCGATCACCAAGGCGCAGACGCAGCCAACCTTGCAGCCAGCCGTGGTGGTCGCGATAAAGGCTGTCGAGGGGTTGCAACGGGGCATCAGTGGGCACGTTCCTCTTCCCGTCAATTGGCCGCAGATAAGAATCAGTTGCAATTGTAGGGGGGAAGAGGAAATTTGGAAACTGCCTTTGCCGGAATCGGCTGCACAACCTTCTGGCGATGGGTCGTGCAGCTTGAGCAATGCCCCGGGATCAATTCACAGTAATTGCCGCATTCAAGACCAGCACCACAATCAACCCGACCACCGCCACGATGGACTGCACCACCGAGATGGTCTTGGTGGCTTCGCCCATGGTCATCCCAAAGGACTCTTTCACCATCCAGAACCCTGCATGGTTCGCATAGTTGAAGAACAGCGAGCCACAGCCGATGGACAAGGCCAGCAACGGCAGGTTGAGGCTGGGGTCAGCACCTGCCAGCGGTGCCAGCAAGCCGGCAGCCCCAACGATACCTACCGTGGCGGAGCCGGTAGACACCGAAAGCAACATCGCGATCAACCACCCCAGCATCAAGGGCGGGAAGGCCGATTGCTGAGTCAGGTGCACAATGGCATCACCCACCTTGGCGCTGGTCAGCATCTCCTGAAAAGCCCCGCCGCCGGCGATGATCATGATGATCGAGGCGATAGGCTTGAGGCTTTTGCCCAGTGCATCGCGCAGGTGTTCGGCGTCACCGCCGCGCGCCAGTACCAGGCTGGCGCCGGCGAACAGCACGCCCAGCAACATGGCGATCAGCGGGTTGCCGAGGAAACTGGCCAGCTCCAGCAACGGGTTGCCCTTGGGTAGCAGCATCTCGGCGACGGCATGCACCAGCATCAGAATCGCCGGCAGCAACGCGGCCAGCATGCCGATCGCTACGCCGGGGCGGGGTTGATCGTCGGCTTTTTCAGCCAGGGTGAACTGGTCCAGCAAAGCCTGATCAGGCCGAGTGCTCATGCGCGGCGAAATGAACATGCCATACAGCGGGCCGCCCAGGATCATTGCCGGGATAGCCGCCAGGAAGCCGTAAAGCATGGTGGGCCCAACCGAGGTCTTGAGCACCGCGATGGCGGTCAGGGGGCCAGGGTGCGGCGGTACCATGCCGTGCATGGCAGCCAGCGCCGAAATCACCGGCACGCCTACATACACGTATGCAGAGCCCTTGAAGCGGGCCTTGCTTTCCAGCTTGCGCGCCACGCTGAAAATCAGCGGCAGCATGATCACCAGGCCCACTTCGAAAAACATGGGGATGCCAATGACGAAGGCAACCAACATCATGGCCCACGGAATCATGCGGTCCGAGGTGCGCTTGAGGATGACATCAGCGACCTGCTCGGTGACGCCAGCGTCAGCCAGAATTTTGCCGAGCATCGCGCCCAGGGCAATCACCACCCCGACGGCCCCCAGGGTTTTTCCGGCGCCGGTAAGCAAGTGGGAGACGATGCTGCCTGGCTCCATGCGGGTAGCGAAGCCCACCCCAATGGACACCACCAGCAAGGCCAGCAGCGGGTGCATCTTCAGGCGCGACACGATGAGTGCCACCAGCACCAGGACACTGACCAGCGCGGTCAATAACAGCTGTATATCCAAGGGGGTCATTCAGGCAGTCTCGGTTGGGCGGGCGCTTTAGCTGAAGGGGTGAATCCGAGGCGGGTGCACGCAGGGGCAGCACCGGGCGAAAAAGCATTGCAGGGCAGAGCATTCATGGGGTGATTCACCTTGTTATTTGGTCATCTATATGAATCCTCTCAAAGTATTCGCGTTGCGGCGGGAGACTGTCAAGAGCAGGCAGTCGGGTCTTGGCGGGCGTGCCGATGCGGGTTGGCTCTGATGGCCAGGTATCGCCTTCGGGTGGCCTTTTGGCCCCAGCGGGCAATACTTCTTTCTATACGCAGGCGTGTTCCTGGTGGCGCGCGCCGCTGGGAGGTGTCTGGTGAACAAATTGACAATCGTAGGTGCCGGCCTGGTCGGCGAGGCCGCGGCGCAGATCATTGCCCGGGATGAGTTGTGCCGTGAGCTGGTGTTGATGGATGTTCAGGGCGAGCTGGCGCAGGGCAAAGCGCTGGACGTGTGGCAGGCCGCCGTGGAGTCTGGCTCGGATACCCGAGTCTACGGCGGGGCCAAGGCCGAAATGCTGGACGGTTCCGACCTGGTGGTGATTACGGCGGGCGTACCGCGCAAGCCCGGCCAGTCACGTCAGGATGTGCTGAGCATCAACCTGCCGATACTGGATGGCATCATGACGGACATCAAACACCATGCCCCGGCAGCGACGGTATTGGTGGTGTCCAACCCGGTCGACGTGCTGACCTATCGCGCCTGGAGCGTCAGCGGGCTGGGGCGCGACAAGGTGTTTGGGCAGGCGGGCGTGCTGGATACCGCACGCATGAAGTGTTTCATCGCCGAGCAAACCGGCTTTTCTGCCAAGGACATCACGGCGCTGGTGCTGGGGGGGCATGGCGACAGCATGGTGCCGCTGATGCGCTACTGCCAGATCGGCTCGGTGCCGCTGTCGCATTTTCTCTCCAGCGAGCAGATCGAGCAGATTGTCGAGCGAACTCGCAAAGGCGGCGGCGAGATTCTGGGCTTGAAGAAGATGGGCAGCGCCTGCGATGCACCGGGCGTGGCGATTGCACAGATGGTGGATGCCATCGCCAATGGGCGAAACCGCATTTTGCCGGCTGTGGCGATTCTGCAGGGTGAATATGGGCGCAAGGATATTGCCATGGGTGTGCCCTGTGTACTCGCAGACGAGGGGCTTGCGCGGGTGATCGAGTTGCCGCTGGATGCGCAGGAACAGGCGATGTTCGACCAGTCTGCGGATCAGGTGGCGCGGGATATTGATGAGATGAAGGCTTTGTAAGCGAGGGGCAGATCACGCGCCGCGCAGGTGGCGCTCGGTTTCTAGACCAAGCGCCACCCATGACCAACGCCGCCGACGTTCCGCGCTCCAATTGCCCGTTCCCAGTGCTACAGCCCCAGGCCTCGAACTGGAGGCACTCTACCGTTTCCATCACGGCTGGATCCGCCAGTGGCTGCAGCGCAAGCTCGGCAATGCCCAGGATGCGGGGTGCAAGGCGCCCGTTGTAAATGAAAACCCTTATCGTTAAAGTCAGCGCCTTCTTCCCCCGCCCGGGTCGCCCCCACGCATGAAGACCGAAGAGCTGGAACTGGCTTTCAAGGCCCATGCCGGAGAGTTGCGCGCGTTCCTGTACCGCCAGTTGCGCAACACCGACACCGCCGCCGACCTGGTGCAGGAAACCTACCTGCGCATGCTGCGCCAACCACCCCGGGCCCCGGTGCTGAACCTGCGCAGCCTGCTGTTTCGCATTGCCCGCAACCTGGTCATCGACCACACCCGCAGCCGTGGCACGCGGGGGCAGCATGACGAAGGTATGGCGTACCTGTACGAAGTCACCGGCGAAAGCCCCGAGCCATTTGCCGAAGTCGCCGCCCGGCGCGAGCTGGCGCTGATGGCCGAGGCGTTGCAGCGCCTGCCGCCACGTTGCCAGGAGATTTTTCTGCTGTGCCGCCTGGAGGGTATGGCGCACAAAGCGGTGGCCGAGCAGTTGGGCGTTTCCGTGAGCACGGTGGAGAAGCAGTTGGCCATTGCGCTGGACTTTCTGGGCCAGAGTTTGCAACGTTGACCGTTATGCACAAGCCTTCCGCTCCCCTCGACCCCTCACCTGACGTACGCCGGGCTGCCCAGGCCTGGGTAGTGCGTCTGACTTCGGGGGATGTGCGGCCTGGCGACGTGGAGGCGGCGCGGGCCTGGTGCGCGCAGGCGCCGGAGCATCAGCAGGCGTTTGTCGAGGCAAGACGGCTATGGGCGTTGAGCGGGCAGCTTCAGGCCCCTGCGCGGCGGCGTGCGCCGGCCCGGCAATGGGCGTTGGCCAGTGCGGCGGTGCTGGTGCTGGGCGTCGGCGTGGCGTTGGCCTGGCATGGGCAATGGGGCGCGGATTATCGGACCGGGGTAGGGGAGCGCCGGGTTGTCGCGTTGAGCGATGGCTCGCGTATCAGCCTGGATGCCGAGTCGGCTGTGGACGTTGAGATGAATGACCGGGCGCGGCGTATCACCTTGCGCAAGGGCGAGGCGGTGTTCGAGGTGGCGCATGACCCGGCACGGCCGTTCACCGTGCAGGCAGGGGCGGTGCAGGCTACGGCGTTGGGTACTGTGTATGCAGTGAGCCGTGAGGGCGCGTCGGTGGGGGTGGTGGTCAAGCGTGGGCGGGTGGCGGTCAGTGATACCGCCGACCGAGTCGAGCTTTCTGCCGGTGAAGCGGTGGGGCGAGAGGCTGGGCGGTTGGGCGGCAAGCACGGGCTGGATGTGGACAGTGCACTGGCCTGGCAGCAGGGGCGGCTGGTGTTCGAGCAGGCGCCGCTGGCGCAGGTGCTGAAGGCTCTGGAACGGTATCGGCCGGGGTGGTTGCTGATTGGCGATGAGCAATTGCGTGGGCTCAAGGTCAGTGGCACCTTCCAGCTGGACCGGCTGGATGAAGGCTTGGCGACCCTTGAGCAGGCGTTCCCCCTGAGCATTCATCGGTACTCGGATTTTCTGCTGGTGTTTGAGGCGCGTGACTGAGCACGGGTTAGCCTGCATCGACAATTATTTTTACGGGTCTGTCACAGTCATCCGTCATCCCTTCTCAAAAACGAATGCTTCGTATTTGAAAGGGGAGTGTGATGGACCGAGGGCAATTTCGCAGGGCGTCGATGACGTCGTTTTCTTTGCTGTGCGCGCTGCTCCCAGGGCTGGCCCTGGCCGAGCCGCGTGAGTTCGACATCGCCCCGCAACCCCTGGCCAGTGCGCTCAACCGTCTGGCCGCGCAGGGCGGACTGCAGGTGATCTTCGATGGCAATTTGGTGCAGGGCAAGAGCAGCCGAGGCGTCACTGGGCGGCATGAACCGGAAGCGGCGCTGTCCGAGCTACTGCAGGGCAGTGGCCTGACCTGGCGCGCCACCGGCAGCACCAGCGTCACCTTGGAGCCCGCTGCGCAATCGTCTGGCGCGCTGGAGCTTGGGGCCACGTCGATCGTTGGCCAGGCCTACAGCTCCGTCAGCCCGGACGATGGCTACGTGGCCAAGCGCTCCTCGGTCGGCAGCAAGACCGACACCCCGTTGATCGAGACCCCAGCCTCGGTCTCGGTCATTACCCGCGAGCAGATCGAGGCGCAGCAACCCAAGACCGTGGCCCAGGCGCTGCGCTACACCCCAGGCGTCAACACCGAACTGGCTGGCCCGCAGTTCGTCGTCGATCAGTTGTCCATCCGCGGTTTCCAGCAGGGCACCGGGCGCATGCTGCGCGATGGCACCCGTACCTTCCTGCCGGAGTTTCTCGGCTGGGACGCGCCAGAACCGTACGGCCTGGAGCGCATCGAGGTACTGCGTGGTGCCAGCTCGGTGTTGTACGGCGCCTCGGACCCAGGCGGGCAGATCAACCTGGTGAGCAAGCGCCCCACCCAGCAGCCCTTGCACGAAGTGCAGTTGCAGGCCGGCAACCTGAACTATCAGCAAGGCGCCTTCGACCTGGGTGATGCGCTGGATGACGAAGGCATCTGGAGTTATCGCCTGACCGGCCTGTTCCGCGAAACCGATGCCCAGACCGATCACATCACCAACCGCCGGCAGTACATCGCCCCGGCGCTCAGCTATCGGCCCAGTGCCAATACCGAGTTCACCCTGCTGGGTGAGTATCAGCGTCAGACTGGTAACTTCGCCAACTCGCTTCCCGCCAGCGGCACCGTGTTCCGCGATGCGCGTGGCCGGCTGGACCGTGACACCTACGTGGGCGACAGCGCCTACGACTTCATGACCAACGAAAAGACCTCGTTGGGCTATGTGTTCGAACATCACTTCGATGAGACCTGGACCCTGCGCCAGAATGTGCGCTACAGCAACTACCGCCAGGCCAGCAGCGAAATCGCCTTGTTCGGCCCAGTCGGCGGTGGGCAGTATTCGCGTTACAGCGACCAGCGCAAGGGCGATGGCCGTTTGTTTACGGTGGACACCCATGTTCAGGCCGACTTCGCGACCGGGCCGGTGGAGCACACTTTGCTGAGTGGGGTGGACTACAACAACGGCAAGTTCGACCAGCAGCAGTCACTGGACTTCATCCTGCAAAGCTTCGACCCGTTCCAGCCGGTGTACGGTCAGCCGCTGAGCACGGTGCCGTTCAGCTTTGCCAGCTATGAGCAGAAGCTGTCCCAGACCGGCGTGTACCTGCAGGACCAGCTGCGTATCGACAACTGGGTGTTGCTGCTGGGCGGGCGCTACGACTGGGCGGTCAACCAGAAGGACGATCGCGCCCCGCAAACTCAGAAGGACGAGAAATTC